>JAFLJZ010000224.1 GCA_022712775.1 Sulfurimonas sp. | reverse complement strand
AATGTTTCAAAATAGTGACATAGGAAAATTTGTTTTACGACTTCTTGTTGGTGGGATGATGTTGTTTCATGGTATAGATAAAATGATTAATGGAATCAGTGGAATAAAGCAACTTACTATAAATGCTGGCTTGCCTGAGTTTTTTGCGTATGGTGTATATATTGGGGAAGTGATAGTTCCGATTTTCCTTCTACTTGGTTTATATACAAGAATGGCATCTTTAGTTTTAGCTATTAATATGGCAATGGCAATTTTTTTAGCCTATGGAAGTTCTGTCTTTACCTTAGGAAAATATGGTACACCAATTATTGAAATGCCTTTGTTTTATCTTGTTTTATCTTTAGTTATATTCTTACTTGGAAGTGGTAAATACGCTGTTAATAATAAGTAGATTAAGGATGACGAATTTTAATTTTTGAGTTTAAAGTCCATCCTATAAAAGCCATAAGTGCTATCACTCCAAATGCAGGTAAAAATTCATAAGCATGGGAGAGATAAACAAGCCATAAAAGAATCGCACCTAATGGTGTTGGCACGCCAGTAAAATACTTGTCAACTTCACCAGCGTCTGTATGGATGTTAAAATGTATAAGTCTTCTTAGTCCTGATATTACATAATATATACTTATTATCGCTGCGATTATGATACCAGCACCAGATAATGATGTTGCATAAACAGCCTCAAAGATTAAAAATACAGGTACAAGAACAAAACTTAAAAAGTCAGCAAAACTGTCTAGCTGTACACCGAATTCATTTGATAGATTGTATTTTCGTGCAATTTTTCCATCAAAGATATCAAAGGCACCACCAGTCCAGGCAAGAATCACTGCAAGAAAAAAATTGTTTTGAGTGATAAAGTATGTTGCTAATAAACCTGCAGTAATATTTACAAAGGTAAAAAGATTTGCTAAATTAAAGTGAGAAGAGGGTGTCCATAAAAATTTCATTGCGTACCTTTATATTAAAATCTAATTGTATCGCTTTATTTTGTTAAATAATATTAATAATTTAGTTTTAGTTATTAATAATCTACTTTAGTATAAAATCTACTTTAGATGAAAGATTTAAGAAAATATATCTTATCAGCACTACTGTTCGCATTTACATTTTTTGTTGTGCATGACTATTATATAGGCGATAGTTCTCAATACACACTAGAAAAAGTATTTTCTCAAAGTGGTGGAGCGGAACAACTTGAAGATATTCATGACAATATACATGCAATGTTTGAAGTTAACTTAGAAGAGACTGTTTTTCTTTTATGTACTTGTTTCATTAAAAAAGAGTTGCTACATTCATCGGCTTTTCTCTCTTACCTTATTTTTTCTCTTGACAAACCTCCTGTAATATAACTTTTTTTACTTAACACTTAAAATAAATTAAAAAAAAGGTCTACAATGAAACGCATACTTATACTAAGTATATTTATAACGCTACATTTAAATGCACAAAACTTAGAACAAATATTAGAATCTTTAGAAACTAGTAATAAATACAAATCTATAATGCAAAAGTCAAGCTCTGATATTGCTTCAAATGAGCTCTTTGGAACCAATGAAGCAGTATCTTTAGGAGCGAGTGTTTCTCAGGCAGATTCTATCGCTGCAGGAGATAAAGATGGAGTAGAATATTCACTTGGACTTTCACAGGATATCCTAAATCCTTTCTCTAGTAGTTCTCGTGATAGAGCCGTGAATGAAGAAACAAATGCGATCAATCAAGAAACAACACATACCTTACATATTCTAGAACTTGATGTAGTATCAGCATATCATAATGCTTGTGTATCTAAAGAGATGCAAGAAAAATCACTTCATTTATACAAAGAACAAAGTCAAAGATATACACAGTTTAAAAAAGCATATGAACTTGGAGAAATTTCAAGAAAAGATTTACTTTTTAATAAACTTGATTTAGTAAAACTACAACAAAATATAGCCTTATATGAAAGAGAATATTTAGCAGATTTAACTTCCTTACAGGTGCTCGTTGATTCTATTGATATTGATACTATTGAATGTAATGATTTAGTCCAGCCAAGTAAAGAGATTATTCTTAAGCCAATTGAAGAACACGGCGAACTTAAAGTAATGGAATATAAAAAGAACGCGGCGCATGCATTATATAAACTACATGATTCTACTATTAGTTCAATAGGGTATGAATTTTTATATGAAAAAGAGCTTGATACAAAGCGTTATACCTTTGGAATTAGTATTCCTTTAGATAGTTTAGGTGCGCAAAAGGAAAAATTAAAAGCTGAACAATTTGCGTTAAGTGCCGCATATACACATAAAAAAGATTATATGAAATCTGAAATAGAACATTACTCAAAACTTTCAATCTTGAAACTCGGTGTATTACATGATGAGTTTAAATTATTAGAAAATGAGATCCTTCCTCTCAATCAAGAGCTTATATCATTGTCAAAATCGGCCTTATTAGAAGGTGAGGGTGATATTATGGAGTATTTAGATTCTACCCGTTCATACGCGCTAAATATAATAGAAATGTTAGAAGTTAAAAAACTATACTATAACGAATTGTTTGAGCTATATAAAATAGCAGATATTGAATATGGAGAAAAAATATGCAAAAATTAATAACTTTATGTATCTTGAGTATTAGCCTTTTTGGTTTAGAAACGATACATGTAACACAAAAACAACAAAATGATCTAGGTATAAAAACGCAAGTAGTGACAAACATAGATAGTATCGACTTTGGACCATACAATGGTATTGTAGTTCTTGATAAAAAAGATATTATTTCAGTAAGTTCAAAACTAGAATCAAATGTTAAAAATATTTATGTACGCGAACTTGAACATGTAACACGTGGACAAAAACTCATTACACTTACGAGTAATAGACTTCTAAATTTACAACAAGATTATCTTGAAGCACTTTTAGAGAGTGAAATTGCTAATCAAAATTATGAAAGAAATTTTAAGTTGCAAAATGAGGGAATTATCTCAAACAAAAAATTACTAGAATCAAAAAAGATTAAGCGAAGCACAGATTTAAAATTAGAATTAGCGAGCAGACATCTACTAACAAATGGTTTTACATCTTCAATGTTGAGAAAGTTAAAAAAAGACAATAAACCAGTATACCAGATGACGATATATGCATCTCGTAGTGGTGTAGTGAGAAAAGTAAATGTAAACATT
>JAFLJZ010000273.1 GCA_022712775.1 Sulfurimonas sp. | reverse complement strand
AAATAAAGACCGCAAAGCTTGAAATTGATGCTATAAAATATTGGTTGGTTACAAATAAAAAAAACCGTTTTTATATTATAAAAAATTTTTCATATAAGAGGTAACCATGTTAGAAAACATGTCAGCAAATCAGAGATTAATGTTAGCGGTAGCATTGTCAGTAATTTTTTTCGTAGGATACACTGCTATTTTTCCACCCGTTCAACCAGAAACTCAAGAGGCTACTACAAGTACACAAGTAGGACTTAAACAAGACCCAACAAATACAATACCACAAGAAATGGTAGCAAATGCTACTGGCCATGCAATTTCAGATGCAGAAAAAATTTCAGCTTCAGCATCAAGTAATATAGTAACAGTTACAAATGAAAAGTTTATTTTAAAAATAGATACACTTGGTCGTATTAGTTCAAAAGAGTTATTAGAAGATAAGTTTAATGATCAAGACGGAAATCATGCACAACTAATTCCAGCTTTTGCAACAAAACCTTTGTTTATTAGATTTCTAGATGAAGATTTAAATAAGGAAGCAACATCAGTAGCTTACAAAGCAGATGTAAGTGAGGTTACTTTAGCAGGTCAACCTCAAAAAGTTACCTTAACACAAGAATTATCATCTTTAACGGTTACAAAAGAGCTTACTTTTTATGAAGATGGGCATTACGATGTTACAGTTTCTCTTTCACAAGATAAAAGATATTTTATTTACTTAGGTCAAAGACCAGAGATTACTGAGCAGATGATGACTGTTTCAGGGGCAATGGTTTATACTGATGATGAATTAGTGACAATTATAGAAGATGGAGATGCTGAAGGAAGACAAGTGTATTCTGGAGTTGAACTTATTTCCGCTTTTGATCAGTACGCTGCAACAATCATGTATGGTTTTTCTAAAGATACAAACATCATAGTAGAAAGAGATAGAGATGATAATCCTGTAATATATTTTGATGCATTGCAAACAATGAAATTTCATGGATATGTTGGTCAAAAAGAATACAAGGTACTACACAATATTAAACCTGTTTTAACAAACGCTATTGAATACGGTTGGTTTACCTTTGCTTCTAAACCATTGTTCCAGTTTTTATTATGGCTACATGGTATACTAGGAAATTGGGGTTGGGCTATTGTTGCACTAACCTTTGTTATTAGAATTATTCTTTACCCGCTTACATACAAGGGTATGATGTCTATGCAGAAAATTAAGAAAATTTCTCCTCAGATTAAAGAACTTCAAGCAAAACATAAGGGTGATCCACAGCGTATGAACAAGGCTGTAATGGATATGTATAAAAAGCATAATGCAAACCCACTTGGTGGGTGTTTACCAATGCTTATGCAAATTCCTGTTTTCTTTGCAATTTACCGCGTTCTCTTAAATGCAGTTGAACTTCAAGGTGCAGAGTGGATACTATGGATAGATGATCTTTCTCGTATGGATAGCTATTTTATTCTTCCTATTTTGATGGGTGCGTCAATGTATTATCAACAAAAACTTACTCCAAATAATTTTACAGACCCTATACAAGAAAAAGTATTTAAATTTTTACCAGTGATTTTTACATTTTTCTTTATTACATTTCCATCAGGTTTAGTTTTATACTGGTTCGTAAATAACCTTTTCTCTATAGGACAACAATTTATAGTAAATGCACAGTTTAAAAATGCAAATGATGCAGAAGAAGCACTTGCTCGAGCAAAGAAGTCAGATAAAGAAACTGATAAAAAAGATGGAGAGAAGTAATGGTTAAAATAGAAGCAGCAACACTTGAAGAAGCATATAAAAATGCTGCTTGTTCATTAAAGTGTTCTGTTACTGAACTTAAGATAGAAGTTGCCCAAGTCCCAAGTAAAGGTTTTTTAGGTTTTTTTAAAAAGAGTGCAATTATTGTCGCAATTCGTGAAGTAAAGACTACTACCCCAACTAAAACAAGCAAACCTCTAAAACAAGAAAAACGTGTAGTTCCAAAACAAGTAAAACAAAATGAACGCGAAGCGTTAAAGCAAGAAAATAAAAAAGAGATTAAATCAAAACAGCCTAAAAAACCATCAAATAAAGAACAAGCAAGAGCAAAGATAAAAGAAAAAGAAAAAGCACAAAATGTTTTAAATGATACTATCATGCCGGCTTCATTTGTAAGTACACAAGATGATGAAGATGAGTATGAAGATGTGTCAAATTATTTAGCTGATTATGATGATGAAAATGACTTTTGTGATGATGCGTCAGGACAAGGTATCTGCGATATAGTAGATACTGTTAAAGAAGAGATAAATACACTTTTCGCTTTAACGTGTTTTAAGATTGATTCTATTGAGGTTAGTGTTCATGATGAAGATACGCTTCTTGTTGAGTTTAAAGGTGATGATGCAGCTTTACTTATAGGAAAGGAAGGCTATAGATATAAAGCGCTTTCATATATGATATTTAACTGGATTAACACAAAGTATCAAGTTCAGCTTCGTCTTGAGATTGCAGAATTTTTGAAAAACCAAGAAGAGTCTATTGGAAAATACCTTGTTGGTGTATGCGAAAATATTGAGAGAGATGGAAGAGCACAAACAAAGATTCTTGATGGGGTTTTAGTGCAAATAGCATTAAATGAACTTCGTGAAAAATACCCAGATAAATACATAGTAATCCGCTCAACACGTGATGGATTAAAATATATTATCATAAACGATTACCACTCGAACTAAGATGGATAGTGACACAATATCAGCCATTGCTACTGCAAATGGTATAGGCTCAATTGCTATTATTCGCCTTAGTGGTGATAAGGCCTTAGATATTGCAAAAACTCTTTGTAAAAAAGATAATTTTCCTCCAAGATACGCAACACTCACAAATATATATAATCAAAATAATGAGCTTATTGACGAAAGTATTGTTATATATTTTAAAGGTCCATATTCATTTACTGCTGAAGATGTAGTAGAGATTCAGTGTCATGGCGGCTTTATAGTTGCACAGTCTATTTTAAAGGCTACAGTCGAAGCAGGAGCGAGGCTCGCAACTGCCGGTGAATTTTCAAAACGTGCATTTTTTAACGGACGAATTGATTTAAGTGAGGCAGAAGCTATTGCACAACTCATAGAAGCAAAAAGTGAAGATGCAGCGAAGATTCTAGCCTCACAAATGAAAGGCTCACTTAAAAAATATATAGAAGATATTCGTGATGAAATTATCCATATAATGGCGTATTCAGAAGTGAGTATTGATTATGCAGAAGAAGATTTACCAGTGGATTTAGTTTCTCAAATCAAAGCAAAATTAAATGAATTGAAAAAATCATTAGATTCTACACTTTTAGCTTCAAAGGCAAGAGAAGGTTTAATGCAAGGCTTTCGTGTAGCAATTGTAGGAAAACCTAATGTTGGAAAAAGTTCACTTCTTAATGCACTTTTAAATTATAATCGTGCAATCGTAAGTGAAATTGCTGGAACTACGAGAGATACTATAGAAGAACAGGTCAAAATTGGTACCCATCTCATCAAAATTGTTGATACTGCTGGAATACGTGAAGCAAATGATGAAATAGAGAAGATAGGGATACAAAGAAGTTTAGAAGCAATAGAGCAAAGTGATATAGTAGTAGCACTTTTTGATGATTCTAGAATCTCTGATGGGGAAGATGAACAGATACTTTCTTTAATAGAATCATATGCACAAAAAAAACAAGTAATTTATGTTAAAAATAAAATAGATTTAGAATCTAAATTTCTAAATGAAAAAATAAACTTTGATTTAGCCCTTAATTCTAAAGATAATGTAGACACGCTCATAGAATCTTTAAAAGCTATTATGGATACAACAAATTCTTCTGATGAAATCATGCTTATTTCGCAAAGACAAATTTCAGCTGTACAAAATACTTTAACAAATATAGAAGAATCTTTTAATCCTTTAGATGACCAAGAATTAGAGATATTTTCTTTTCATCTAAATGAGGCAGTAAAAGAGATGGCAAGTATTACAAGACCGTTTGAAAATGATGAAATGCTAGACAAGATGTTTGGAAGTTTTTGTCTTGGCAAATAAATATCTAGCTATTGACTTGGGTCTTAAGAGAATAGGACTTGCATATTCTGCGCATAAAGACCTTGTTAGTCCACTTCAAGCCATTATTCGTAAAAATAGAAACCAAGCATCAGATGAGGTTAAAAAAGCCATTAAAGAGTGGGAAATAGATACTGTAGTCATTGGAATCCCATTAGGTGGAAGTTCTGAAGATGAAATGCGACGAAGAATTACACATTTTATGGGTTTAGTAGACTTTGAGGGTGAAGTTTTTTACCAAGATGAAGCAGGAAGTTCTAAAGAGGCAGAAGCTTTAATAAAAGGTGAGATAAAACAAATTAGAGATGGAAGAATTGATTCTATCTCTGCAATGATTATTTTGCAGAGATATTTACGGACTGTAAAAAGTTAAAACTATTTTGCCATTATAAAAAGGTTATTACTCGAATGAGTACTGTGCGTGAATCTTTCTTTGAGGTCTCTATCAAAAGTAAGCATAAATACATTTGCATTTTTTAAATTTAGGTTTGTAAAGTTGTCGAGTAAAAGTGTATCTGCAACATCTTTTCCATGTCCACATTTTATAAAGTTAAAAGAGCTCAGCGTTTTTCCATAGTCATATAAGTTTGCTTCCCATTCTGCTCGTTTGAGATAAAGGGAATCAGGGTTTGCTGCCATAAATATATTTTCATCTTCTATATTATAAGGCTCTATAATTTGTGTGAAAATTGAAGCAATTCCTGAAAAGTTTTCAATATCCCAAAATAAATAATTTTTATCTGCAGGAGATTTTTGTTTTTTATTAATTAATTTTAATCTTTTTGTGATGTTGAAATGTGTATGTGCAGAATCATTTGTAAGTTGAATTGACTGTTTTATTTTCTCAGCATCTTGTGTGCTAAAGTTTAAAATTACACCAAGTTCTATATAAAGGTCTAAGTTTTGAAGTTCATCTTCTGCTCCACCTTTTTGGTAGGCTTTTAATTTTTTGAGTTTAGCATCTGTAAAAACGAGTTTTACACTCATCTTTTCATGATTAGCATAGGCTTGTTTTGTACGAAAAAAGACATCTTTAGCTTCTCTGTTGTCGGGGAGTTCTACAGAACCTCTATATTTGTACTCAATCGAGACTTTTTGTTTACTCATAGCGAATATATTATTTAG
>JAFLJZ010000130.1 GCA_022712775.1 Sulfurimonas sp. | reverse complement strand
TATCATCACTGATGATCGAAGCATGTGGGGAAATATTAAATGCTAATGGTGTAAAAATCGAAGGTATAGGAACTGCTATTTTAACAATCCGTGGAACTTCTGGAAAATGTATTGACATAAAAGAGTTTACTGTGATTCCAGATAGAATTGAAGCTGGAACCTACCTCTGTGCTGGAGCAATTACCCGTTCAGAACTCACACTTTCACATGTAGAACCAAAACATTTAGGTGCAGTTTTAGCAAAGCTCGAAGAAATGGGTAGTTCATTTACAACGACTGACACCACTATTACAATCCACCCATCATGGGATATAAAGCCTGTTAATATAGTGACACAAGAGTACCCTGCTTTTCCTACTGATATGCAAGCACAGTTTTTAGCACTAGCGACACAAGCAGATGGTGTATCTATCATAGAAGAAAGATTGTTTGAAAATCGTTTTATGCATGTTAGTGAACTACAACGTATGGGTGCAGATATCACACTCAACGGAAATATCGCTACCGTCAAGGGGAAAAACTCTTTAAGTGGAACAGATGTAATGGCAACAGATTTACGAGCTTCAAGTGCTCTTGTTTTAGCAGCACTTGCTGCTGAGGGAACAACTGATATACATAGAATCTATCACCTAGACCGTGGATATGATAGACTTAAAGAAAAGTTAGAAGCTGTTGGAGCGAAGATTAAGAGACTTAAAGAGTAAAATTACTCTTCTAGTCTTCAAAGATAATGATATCGTAAATGCTTCTTTTTGTGACTAATGCCTTGTCCGGAGATACTGCATGCGAATTTTTTGCTCTATCCACCTCATAGCGTAACTCAGCGATTTCAGTCTCCATCGTATCAACATTTTCTTTCAAACGAAGTATAATATCCACTCCAGCATGATTAACCCCAAGTTCACGCGTAAGTCTCAAAATGAGTTTTATTCTATCTATGTCTCTTTGAGAATATAATCTAATTCGACCATTTGTCCTTGATGGACATATTAAATTTTCTCTTTCATACTGGCGAAGTGTTTGAGGATGGATATCTAAAATTTTTGCTACGATACTGATTAAATAAACGGGTTCATCATACTGGTGAATCATAACTTATTCCTTTGGTAACTTTTCTTTCATAAGTTCTATCAAATCTTCATCTAGTTCATCAACTTTTGGAAGTACTATATTTACTTTTAAGTATAAGTCACCACGAACCTTTGTTTTACGATTCATTGCGCCCATCTCTTTAACACGAAATCTTTGTCCATTTTTTGTATTTTTTGGAACTTTTAGTTTTATCTCTTTCTCTAAAGTTTCTATCGCAATTTTTTCACCAAAAAGTGCAACTACTAATGGTATATCAAAGCTTTTTACAATATTATCATCTTCACGTATGTAATCAGGACTAATTGCGACGGTAATCTTTAAAAATAAATCACCTGCACGTCCACCTTGAGCATGTCCTTTACCCTTAACACGCATCTTCTCGCCACTTTTCACTCCAGCTGGAATCTTAATGTCAAATCTATCACCCTGCACTGTAACGGAGTGTGAGCCACCAAGGATTGAAACTACAAAAGGAATAGTTACATTTGTTTCAATATCTAAATTTGGAGCTTGTTGCTGAGAAGCAAAGCCACCGCCAAATGGATTACCGCCTCCACCAAAGCCTCCTCCACCAGAGAACATTTGTCGTAAAATATCATCTAAATCACCTTCTCCATGACTTCCATGAGAACGAGAAAAATCACTAAAATTTTGACCACCAAACATGTTGTCGCCCACTTGGTCATACTGTCTTTTTTTATCTTTATCGCTTAGAATCTCGTATGCTGAATTAATCTCTTTAAATTTGTCTTCTGCTCCAGCATCACTATTTACATCTGGATGATACTGTCTTGCTAATTTTCTATATGCTTTTTTTATTTCTACTTCACTTGCGCCTTCATTGACTTCAAGTGTTTTGTATAATGACTTTGCCATTTTATTCCTAAAAATTGTGATATTTGTATTAAGTGTAATTATATCACATAGGTTGAGTGGATGTCAATCAAGATAGTATTTTTTTAATCTTTAAAAGTATCTCTAATTGCTAAAAATTCATCTAATTTTTCAAAGAAAATATCTATTAAGACAGGATCGAAGTGTTTTGCACGTTCTTCTTTAAAGTATTTAAAAATTCTTTCATCATCCCATGCTTTTTTATAAACTCTGTCAGAGCCCAGTGCATCAAAAACGTCTGCTAATGCTGTAATACGTCCATATATATGAATATCTTTAGCTTTTTTTCCATAAGGATAGCCTGTCCCATCCCACTTTTCATGATGTTCTAAAGCTACTATTGAAGCCATTTTAAGAAGTGGTCTATTTGAGTGTTTTAACATATCATAACCAAGCATTACATGTGTATCCATCACTTTTCTTTCCTCATCAGTAAAACGACCAGGTTTGTTTAAAATAGAATCAGCAATAGCAACCTTTCCTATATCATGCATAGGACTTGCCTGTTTTAACATCTCTGCACTAGCTTCATCTATACCATAACATAAGGCAAGAACCTTACTATACTCAGCAACTCTTTTTACATGGTTACCTGTTTCATTTGACCTGCTCTCTGCAATAGAGCCCATAGTAAACACGACCTCTTTTTGTGTATCTTCTATCTCTGCTAAAAACTCTTTTGAACTTTTATTATGTGCATATTCCAGCTTATCTGAAAGCTTATTAAATAGTTTTATTAACTGACCTATTTCATCATCATGATTACTAAGTATCCTTATTGTAAAGTCTGGTTTTTCTTTTATAAGGTTTTCTAGAGATATTAAGATATCGCTAAACCTATGTTTGATTAGTTCATACATTGTTATACCAAGGACTATCATAATAATGAGCCCTATAGAAGAAACAATAAATGAATTTTTAAAAAATACACTTGTGTTATTTGAAAGTTGCTTTAATGAGTTACGTAAATCATCCTTAGCTATTTTTTTTTCTTCTTTAAATAAAATCAGCACCTCATTAGAATAGCCTTGTAATAAAGCTGCATCTTCTAATTTAAAATTATTTTTATTTTTAATAATAGAATCTGTAAATTTATATGTAAATTCAAAATATCTATTAAATAATTTTTCTTGATTGTCTGTATCTACATGATACTTTTTTAATCTACTTAAGTTTTTTTGTAATTGTGATTTAAAACTAAGAGCATTTGTTAAAACATCTCTCTCGTTTATAACAGCTGCATCTCTAAATGAATTTCTAATACTTTCTAATAAATAAAGATTTTCTGTATGAATGACTGAAACTGGCAATGATTTTTCTTCAATATTTTTAAAATCTATTACACTATGATTTGTAAAGATATATCCATT
>JAFLJZ010000129.1 GCA_022712775.1 Sulfurimonas sp. | reverse complement strand
AGTTGCTGTATTTGCACGTTGTGCAGCTTGAGCAGACTTTACATAAAGGTAAAGGTTATGAGGATTAATACCAGAGAAAGACTCAGGTAATGCTAACTCAGATGCTTTTTCCATTTTTTCATTTAAAACGATTGCACTCATTATCTAGCTACCTTTATACGACCTAAAGCACCGTTTGCACCAGATACAGAACCTAAAACCGCAATGATTTTGTTTTCAGCATCGTAAGAAACGATCTCATTTTTTACACTGTTTTGTGTATTTCCGTAATGACCTGGCATTTTCTTACCTTTCATTACACGACCTGGCCACTCAGCATTACCGATTGAACCTGTTCTACGACCCATTCTATGACCGTGTGAAGCTGGTCCACCACCGAAGTTCCAACGTTTCATTGCACCAGCAAAACCACGACCTTTCGTATTGAAAGTAGTTCTGATAATAGTAGCTTCTACAAGTGGTGTCATATCTAAGTCACCAGCTTCAGTGTTTGCTACTTCAAGTGTTGCTAAACGATTAAATTCAGATGAAAGGCTATACTTTTTTTGCTGACCTTCAATTGTTTTATTCATTTTTTTACCGCTATTGTAAGCAACAATTGCAGTACCTTCTTCAACTTCACATACTTTCATATCAAGCACTCTTAAAAGAGTAACTGGCTTACTAGGTACTGTGATTGTACGGCTCATACCGATTTTTTCAACAATATATTCCACGACAATCTCCTACTTATCCATAGAGCGTACTTCTACGTCTACTTCCGGTGCAAGATCAAGTTTCATTAATGAATCTACAGTTTCTGGCGTAGCAGATACTATGTCTATCATTCTAGCGTGCATACGAATTTCAAATTGCTCACGCGCTTTCTTGTTAACGTGAACTGATTTAAGAACTGTATATTTACGAATCTTTGTTGGTAAAGGTATCGGTCCACGAATTTGTGCACCTGTACGCTTTACAGCCTCTACGATTGACGCTACTGATCTATCTAATACACGATGATCGTAAGCTTTCAATTTTAAACGAATTTTTTCCATGTTTTTCCTTCTAAAGAACTCGTTGGATCCTAGCCCAACTATTTTAAGGGAACGGAATTGTACCCAAACCAACACTTATATTCAAGGATTTATGGGGTAAAAAATGATTTATTTAATAATTTATTTCCTTTTAATAAGGAATTGATATAATTCTACACACTAAAAAAAGAGGAAATATGTTAAATTTACTTGAAGAATTTTATAAAATGGACTTACATGTAGATAAATTTCATGACAGAAAAGCATTTATTGATGACAAAAGTTATCAGATAAATGGAATTTCTCAAAGCGGGAAGACAAAATTAGTTAAAAACTACCTCTTATCTTTAAAAAAAAGTTCTTATATCTATATAGATTGCAATGATATTAGAATCAATAGTGATGAATTAAATGAAAGCTTATCTTCTTATTGTGTTAGTAATAAGATAGATGTACTTGTTCTTGATAACTATAAACCTGAAATAAAATTTGCAAACGTGCAACAACTTATCATTACTTGTGAACTTCACCTGAACATAGATGTATTAGAATCTATACAACTTTATCCACTTGATTATGAAGAATTCTTAGCCTATGAGCATAAGTACGATTCTTCTGCATTAAATCATTTTGTCCAGCTTGGAGGTTTTGCTCATATGCATAAGGTTCACTCTGATGCTAGAAATATATACATACAAAGAACACTCAAGTATACCTTAGAGAATATGGAATTTGATATACTCATTTTATGTGCAAAAATGCTATCACAAAAAATCTCAGCCTTTACTATTTATGAGAGATTAAAAAGCATACGAAAAATATCTAAAGACAAACTCTATAAATCCTTTGAGATGCTTATTCAAAAAAACTATATCCATACACTAGAAAAGTTTGAGCATAAACGAGCTACTAAGAAGATATACCTTTGTGACATTTCACTCAAAAGTGCATTAAGTATAGATAAACATTTTGGTAGGTTGTTTGAGAATATGGTTTTTTTAGAGTTATTAAAATCTGGTGTTCGTTGCTACTATGATGAAGGGATAGATTTTTATATCCCTGATTCCAACGAGGTGATTCTATGCTTACCTTTTACAGATGAAAGAAGTTTATTTAAGAAGGTTGAAAATATAGAAGCTTTTATATTTACCCATAATATTGCTAAAATTACAGCAGTTACAATGAACAGAGAAGGAAGTATCTCACATCCCCTCTCTGAAATAGAGATGTTACCCTTTGATATTTGGGCTTTGGGGGATTAAGCTTAATATTTAGCCAAATTTATCTTCATAAATGGATTATAAATTAAAAGCTATTCCTGTATTCCTTATCATTTATAAATTTTTCAATGTTTATTCTTACATCAGATAGATAATCAAATGTTTCTTCTTTAAACGTATTAACTTCATTTACAGTATAGTCTCTACCAATATTATAAAATGTATTATTTCCATGAGCGAGACTATTTCTTTTATTTTTAATAATTAATAAATTTTGACCATTAGTTGATTTATCAAACCCTATCTCGTTAGCTAAATCTCTTATTTTTCTTGCATCAATATTACCAGCAATATCAATATCATCTTCTGTTAAAAAAATTATTTCATTTTGTACAACATGTTCTATAATATTTTGAATATTCCCTTGTATAGTTGATTCCTCAATATTATTTTCTTTAAGATTCTTCGCTTTTTGCTTGAGCCATAGTATCTTTAAATTATCAGATAAATCATTATAACTCACCTCATCCTCTTTAATTTTCTCGTAAATTTCAACGATTGAATTTCTTACTGTTGATTCAATAAGATTATATAAAATCAAAAAAGTATTTGCTATTAACATTGTTTGAAGTTTAGTTGGTATCTTTTCTTCAACTAATTCATTATCTTTATTATATTTTAATAGTGTATTTTCATCATCTATAATATACAAAAAATTATAATAATTTTCTATCTCAAGCTTTCTGGATTCAAAATCACCTTTTGTATTATCCATTTAATAATCTATTCCCATCTAAATTACCTAATAAACCATCTCTAACAAACTCTATTCTTCCTTTTAATCTTCCCGGATTATTACTAGAATCAGAGGTTGTTTGAATTTTAAATCCTTCCGACCCAAGCCATTCCATATTTGGATTTGTTAAGTTTGGATTTTCTTGTAATGCTAAACATACCCCAACTGATATTGCTTCAAATCTCACTCTAGGAATTGATTCATTACTTGAATCTTTTCTAAATCCAATTTCAAAATTATTATTAATAAACTCCGTCATAGTATTGAATTTATCTATATAACTGCTTCTATCAAAAGAACTAGTATTCATTTTTTTTAAATATTTATTTAAGAAAATAGCTACATCATGTTTGAATTCTTTATAACTATCAATATACGCAAAAAATCGTAATATCAATTCTTCATATTCGCCTCTTTTTTCACTTCTTTCAGAAACAGGACAAATATTTCTAAAAATATCATCTGTCGTATTTCTTGTATCTTTTGAAGGTCTGAATTCTTGTACAATATCATAAAATTTACCAGCGTAAGAACCTTTTCTAATCTCACTATCAGTTAATTTTTCACTACTTGTATTTACTCTATTAAATATATCTTGTTTTATTTCAATATCTGTTTCATCTGCAATAATTACTTTAAAATCTCTATTTTTAAAATAATTTTGTGATTTTTTTGGTAAATCTTTAAATTTTGCACTATTAATTTCTTTTAATTTTTCAAGACTTCTCAAATAAAACCCATTATTGAAAAATTCTATTAATGTTCTTATTCTTTGAGAACCATCTATTATTTCTAACCTTCCATCTTCATCTTCAGAAACTAGAAAAGGAGTTAATGGTACACCCAATAACACAGACTCTATAAATCTTGACCTTTTTTTAGGGTCCCATACAAATTCTCTTTGGTAAGAAGGCACATATAATGTTGATTCAATATCACTTTCTTTTCCAAATTTAGAAACTAATACCTCAAATGGATAATCTTTTGACATATAGTTATATAAACCAGACTTTTCATTTATTTTATTTTGTATATTAACTAATTCTTCTTCGTTAAATTTACTTTTTACCTTTCCCATACTCAGTATCCTTTAAATGTTTCATAATACTTTCCCCAATTACCTCTGCAAGTTTTGGAGGAACAGCATTTCCAATTTGTCTAGAAACTTGTCCAAATTTTAAATTTTCTTTTTTATCAGCAAACTTATAGT
>JAFLJZ010000128.1 GCA_022712775.1 Sulfurimonas sp. | reverse complement strand
GTAAATCATTAAAATTTAAAAAACCATATTCTTTCTTAAGTCTTTCAAATTCATCAACAACATCTGCATAAATAAGTGCGAATTGTTCATGTTCTTCGTAGTTTTGAGCTATCCATGCTTCAAAATCAAGAGAGAGTTCTGTGTTTTGATAAAAAGAGTACAGATCATAAAGATGATTTCCTCCATAAGGAGTAACCTCCGCTTCTATATTCATGAAGTTTCGTTTTTCAAATACACTTCTAAATAAAGTTTTTAATTCTCTTTGTTGTTTTAAAACTACTTTTTTATCTCTTTTTTTGAGCCACCTATAAGATACTGCATGAAAAGTTCCTGCATCTATTTTAGATGCTACATCTTTACCAAAATACTCAGCAACACGTTCAACCATTTCTGCTGCAGCCTTGTTTGTAAAGGTAAGAAGTAAAATCTCTGCTGGTTTTATACCGGATGCTAAAAGATGTCCTATTCTACCCACAATAGTAGATGTTTTACCTGTCCCTGCAGAGGCAATTATCAGATTCTCACTAAAAGAAGAAGTTGCAGCATCATATTGTTCTTTGTTAAGACGAGACAATGGCATTACAACTCCTTAGATATTTTGAGAGTGTGATTATACTCTTAAAATTTAAAATTATTAAATGAAGAAAAAATTACTCTAGTTTTTCTGTTACATTTAGGTAACATTTCACAATTCACCTTCCTTTATCCTTCTAAATAAATTCCTAATTAACAATAACAAGCTATACTGATTTATAATTAGGTATTCGAATTACTAAAGGATTTTGTAACAGTATGGTAGCAAATGAAGACATCTTAAAAATCATCTCAAATGAAACTATTGACTCGGTTCATGATATTGGAATTGTAACACCAACTATTTATAAATCTTTTTTTACAAAACATGCTTTAGCACATAATACAGATGTTGAGGATGAAGATCAAATTACAGATACAATTTTAGACTCTAAAATTATACTCTGTCAAAGTGTTCAAGACAAAAATTCCAGTAATGTTCTGCAACTTAGTGATAGCACAAATAAAGCTATTACTGCTATCAAAGAAAAAGATGAAAACGGTTTAAATGAAGTACTCAAAGAAACACAAAATTTAAGAAAAGAAATTGAAAAACTTAAAGAAGCTGTGTATAAAGATGAACTTACAAATGTTTACAACAGAAAATGGCTTAATGACAATCTTTTAGATTACAATAGAGAAAACTTTACCATAAATGGAACATTAGCAATTATAGATTTAAATTTCTTTAAACTAGTAAATGATACATATGGGCATATTATCGGTGATAAGGTTCTAATCTTTGTAGCAAATCAACTTAAAAAAACAAAAAAGAATGTTATTCGATATGGTGGAGATGAATTTATCATAATTTTTAAAGATACAGACCAAGATACAGCCTTTGCAAGCATTGATAAAATTAGAGAATCTATAGTTTCTAAAAAACTAAAGACTGCAGATGCATCTTTTAGAGTTAGTTTTTCAATTGGTACATATGAATTTGAAGAGGGTAGCAACTTAGCAGATACTATCGAGCTTGCAGATAAAAATATGTACAATGATAAAGTAGAAATCAAAAAAAGAATTACTGGAATCGATTAGAGTTCACGCATAAGCAAATCCTCACTTCATTTTAGATATAATCGCGACTTAAATTAGACACTTTTAAGGCGATTATATGTCAACAAACGGCTACGAACCACAAAACATAGAAAACAAATATTATAAAATCTGGGAAGAGAGAAAATACTTCGAGATAGATGCAAATCTAGCTATCCAAGAAGAGGGGAAAAACTTCTCACTCATGATGCCACCTCCAAATGTTACAGGTCGCCTACACATTGGTCACGCACTTACATTTACACTTCAAGACATCATCACTCGTTACAAACGTATGGATGGGTATAAAACACTTTGGCAACCAGGAACTGACCACGCTGGAATTGCAACGCAAAATGTTGTAGAGAAACAACTTCTTGCAGAGGGAACTACAAAAGAAGAACTTGGTCGTGAAAAATTCTTAGAGCGTGTTTGGGCTTGGAAAGAAGAATCAGCGGGGATTATGACTGAACAACTTCGTCATATGGGTGTATCTCCTGCTTGGGAGAGAGAACGTTTTACAATGGATGAAGGTTTACAAACAGGTGTAAAAGAAGCTTTCGTAAAACTTTATAATGAAGGTCTCATAATACGTGGGAACTATATGGTGAACTGGTGTACGCACGATGGAGCGCTTAGTGACATCGAGGTAGAGCACGAAGACACTAATGGAAAATTCTACCATATCAAATACCCTTTTGCTGATGGAAGTGGGTTCGTAGAAGTTGCAACAACAAGACCTGAGACCTACTTTGGTGATACTGCCGTTATGGTTCACCCTGATGATAAAAGATATAAAGACCTCATTGGTAAAAAAATCAAGCTTCCACTTCTTTCTCGAGAAGTAGCTATTATCGCTGATACACATGTTGATATGGAGTTTGGAACTGGTGTTGTTAAGGTAACTCCAGCGCATGACCAAAACGATTATGAAGTAGCAAAACGTCATAACCTAGAGTTTATTACTGTTTTTGATGAGAAAGGAATTCTTAACGATTATGCTGAAGAGTTTAAAGGGCTAGATAGATTAAAAGCTCGTGAGATAATTGTAAATAGACTTGAAGAAGAAGGCTTTATGGTTAAGGTTGAAGACCATAAACATCAAGTAGGACACTGTTATAGATGTAAAAATATTGTTGAACCATATATCTCTAAACAATGGTTTTTACGTAAAGAGGTAGCACAAAAGTCCATTGAAAAAACAAATGCTGGTGAAGCAACATTTTTTCCACCGCATTGGATAAACTCTTATAACTCTTGGATGGGTGAACTACGTGATTGGTGTATATCTCGTCAACTTTGGTGGGGACATCAAATTCCAGTATTTTACTGTGATGATTGTGACCACGAGTTTGCAAGTCAAGATGAAAGCCCTGCTGCATGCCCAAAATGTGCATCTAAAAACTTAACGCAAGATCCAGATGTTTTAGATACTTGGTTTTCTTCTGCGCTCTGGCCTTTTTCAACTCTTGGTTGGGGAAATGGCGATACAGAAATGGATAAACTGTTCAAATCAAATGATATGAAAGATTTTTATCCTAACACGCTACTTATCACTGGTTTTGACATCCTTTTCTTTTGGGTAGCAAGAATGATGATGATGGGTGAGCATTTTAATGGTCAACTTCCATTTAACCACATCTACCTTCATGCACTTGTTCGTGATGAAAAAGGTGATAAGATGAGTAAGTCCAAGGGGAACGTAATCGATCCCCTAGATATGGTAAATACATACTCAGCTGACATCTTACGTTTCACTCTTGCAATCTCTGCAGCGCAAGGTCGTGATATTCGTATGAGTACAGAAAAGCTTGAACTTAACCGTAACTTCACAAACAAACTTTACAATGCAAGTAAATACCTACAAATGAATGTAGATACCTTTCCAGATTTAGGTGGATTTTGTTTAAACACTGACCTTGGAAAATACATGGCATCTCGCCTAAATCTTGCAACTAAAGAAGTTCGTGCTTACATGGATGAATACAAATTTAATGACGGGGCACTTACTCTTTACAAGTTTATTTGGAACGAGTTTTGTGGTTGGGGAATTGAACTTTCTAAGGCTGACAAAGATTCCATCGTAGAACTTGGGGCTGTATTTAAAGAGGCTATGAAACTTCTTCATCCTTTTATGCCTTTTATTACTGAACATCTTTACCATGAACTCTCTGGAACTTCTTTAGAAAACGGTGACTCTATAATGCTTATGAAGTATCCTCATAAAACGAAAAAGAGAGAAAAAGAAGAAAGAAAATTCAACCTTATTATGGATGCAATTGTATCTATTCGTAGAGCAAAGGTTCTTGTTGACT
>JAFLJZ010000127.1 GCA_022712775.1 Sulfurimonas sp. | reverse complement strand
ACACTAATAGGCATAGGTGGCACTTTTAGAGCCATCGCAAGTGCTATTATGCTTAGAGAAGAGTATCCCTTAAATAAACTACATGCCTATGAGTTTTGTCCTCAAACTTTTATTTATTATATTGATTCAATTTTAAAATCTGATGAAGAATATTTAAAAGAATTAAAAATTAAAAGAAATAGATTTGATATTATTAAACCTGGAGTTTTAATTTTACAACGACTGCTGAAAAAAATACCTTTTAAAAATATCATTACAAGTGGTGTAGGCGTTCGTGAAGGTGTTTACCTAAGTGACTTACTTAGAAACTCTAAGGACAGGTTTCCGCACAACTATAACACCTCTGTACGCTACCTTATTGATTCTAACATAAACAATACGAGTTATTCAAATCATTTAAATCTTATAAGTAAAAAACTTTTTGATTTAACTTATAAATATTTAGGAATTGAAAAAAAATATCGTTATGATTTAGCAATAGCCTCAAAGTTATATCCAAGTGGTAGTAATATACATTTTTTTTCTAAAAATAGACATTCATACCATCTCATTAAAAGTGCATTAGAATATGGTTTTACACATTCTCAGATTATGCTCATTGCAACACTCACAAGATACGCAAAAAACAAGCTTCCATCAAAAAAACATATACAGAAATATGCTTCCTTACTTCCAGATACACAAACTATTAATGCACTAAGCTATTTAATTTCTCTAAGTATTGCTTTGCTTTCACATAAGCCAAGAAATATTGATTTTGATTTGAGTTTTGAAAATGGAGTTATAAAAGTAGAATCACAAAGCAGTCTTTACCTTTGTAAAGATGCTCTTAAAAAAGTAACAGAGATAGAAGGTATAAAAGTAGCCTTCTAGAATCTTTGTCCCATAGTAAATTCAAATGGAGCAAGAAGATCTCCATCTTCTTGACCTAATGGTCTTGCAAATACTAACTGAATAGGTCCAACAGGAGAGAACCACTCTAGTCCTAGACCAAAACCACCACGAGAAATATTACCAGAAGTATTATCTTTAATAATACCATAATCCACAAAAGTAACTAAACGCATTTTAGCCTTTGGAACAAGTGGAAAACTAAGTTCTGCACTATTTGAAAAGGTTTGCGTACCACCTCTTCTAAAAATAGTAGTCCCCGTAACATCTGTTGGAGAAATAGAAAACGATTCATATCCTCTAACACTACCAATACCACCCATATAAAATCTTTCAGCAAGTGGTACAAACCCTGTGTCTACTATATGATAATATCTAGCCTTATATCGTGCAATTGCATCAAAACCAATATAATCTTCAAGACCATTAAATTTTGCAAACTCTGTTCTACTTTTAACAAAATCTGCATCTCCACCTACTCCAGCTTTTTCTAAACTTTGTGTCGCTGTTAAGCCCATACGAGGTAAATAATAGTCATCTGTATTATCAAATTTTACACTTACAGTTGTAGAACTTTTAGCGTAACTCTCAAAAAATCTTAAGTCATAAAGACCTGAATCAATCGCAGCTTGTGAAACTTGATAGTTATTATTTGAAAAACCATACCCTAAGTATCCTGTAATATGACGTGTAAACCTATGTCCTGTTCCGATATTAATACCCTGACTGTCTACTGTATAATCATTAAATTCAGAAGAGTTTGAAAAAATACCAAAGTTACCACTAAAATCACTATCATTAAGTCTTGGGTTACTTACATTAAAAGAAGCACTTGTTGTTACTTGAGATTTTTCTAAACTCAATCCCATATTAATACCAGAACCCCAGATATTGTTGTCACTTACTCCAAAAGAGAGTAGAAGACCACCATAACTTCCATATCCACCACCAATCTGAATATTACCAGTTGCGGCTTCTTTAACTTTGACAACTAAGTCCATAGTGTCATTTGTAATTCTTTTCTCTTCAATAGCATTCGCATCAAAAAATCCAAGACGTCCAAGTGCATTTTTAGAATCTTTTAAATCTGTTAAAGAGTACATATCTCCTGCACCTAAGTAAAGTTCTCTACGTATAACTCTATCGAGTGTTCTTGTATTTCCTGAAATGATAACATCACGAATTCTTACTCTTTCACCTGGTATAATCTTATATACAACATCTACAGTATTATTTTCTTTATTTTTTTGTAAATCTGGAATTACTTGAACAAAAGCATATGATAAATCCGCAACAAGTGTTTTAATTTTATCAGCATCATCTCTAAAAGTTTTAATATTAAATACTTCACCATTTTCTAGTGTAATAATCTCTTGAACCTTTGCCTCATCAATTACTTCTGTTGCTTGGTGAATAGATATACTATTGATTGTATATACTGGCCCCTCTTCAACATCATAACTCATCTCTGCAGTATAGTTATCAAAATTTACACGTACAAATGGTTGCTCAATTTTCGAATCTAAATATCCATTTTGCATATAATAATCACGAATTCTTAAGTTGTCATATTCTAAATCAGCAAGACTCATTGCACCATCATTTCTTCCAAATAACCAACCTGCCCACTCAAGCTCTTTATTTGCTATAACATCATCAAAATCATCACTATCTAATCCCTTAACACCATCGTATTCTAGCTTTTGAATAATAATTTCTTCACCCTCATTAACAACAAAAGTAACCTTTATACTTCCATTTTCTAAAAATTCTTTTTCTATTTCAACAACACTGTCAATTGAACCTTCTTGTGAAATCGCTGCAATAATTCTTTTTTTAGCATCTTGGAGCTTTTTTTCATTGTATAAAGAACCTTTTTTAATCTGAATAATAGTTCCCTTTACTTCGTCCTCATCATTCTCTTTCCAACCCTCTAACACGATTTGTGAAATAATTGGTTTTTCTATAAAGTTAAATGTTAAAATACCATTTTCAAAATCAACCCATGCATCTTTAAAATAGCCCTGTTTATAGTATGCTTTTAGTGCTTGGTCAAGAGTTTGCTCATCTACTTCGTCACCTACTTCAAACTCTAACATTCTTAAAGCAACAGGCTCTGATATGTGTACCATACCTTCGTATTTAATAGATGTTATCGTCATTGCTTGTACATTCATAGCTAGTATAGTAAGTATAAAGAATAAAAAGAGTTTCATTAAAATCCAATTGTCATAAAATTAATAGAGATTTTACCCATTTTGAGGTTAAACTTAGTATAATTTAAAAAATTATTACAAAGATTATGTATGAACATCGCAATTATCGGCTTAGGACTTATGGGTGGTTCACTCGCACTTAGTTTAAAAAAATTAGATTTTATTGATTCTATTGTAGGAATTGATCACAATGAAGAACATAAAAAACTCGCCCTTGAACTTGGGTTAGTTAAAAAAATAGTTTCCATAAAAGATATCAAAAAATGTGATGTTATTTTTTTAGCGATTCCAGTTAATGGAGTAATCGCAAGTTTAAAAGAACTTACAGATGTTTCTCAAAATACGACTATCATCGACTTAGGTAGTACAAAAGAAATCATAGTGTCTTCTGTCCCACAAGTTATAAGACACAACTTTGTAGCTTCACATCCAATGACGGGAACCGAGAATTTTGGTCCAAGTGCTGCTATAGAAAACTTATACACTGCAAAAGTAGTTGTTTTATGTGACTTAGAAGAGAGTGGAGAAATTCAAAGCACAGTAGCAAAAAAAATCTTTAAAGCACTTGGTATGAAAAAATATTTTATGAAAGCTGAAGAACATGATCGCCACGCTGCTTTTATATCACATATGCCTCATGCCATCTCTTACTCTATTGCAAACACGGTAATGAAACAAGAAAATAAGCACAATATTATAGCACTTGCAGCTGGTGGGTTTCGTTCTATGAGCCGTTTAGCAAAAAGTTCACCACATATGTGGGAAGATATTTTCAGGCAAAATAAAGACAATGTACTTGAAGCAATAGAACTCTTTGAAAGTGAACTCAGCCAACTTAAAAAAGATATACGCGATGAAAACTGGGAAGATGTTGGTCGTGCAATGAATAGCGGTAAAACGCTCCATGAGATTCTAGATTAAGTCTAGTGTATCTCATACCGTTTAATTACTTCTTTTAAAACTTTTTTATCTACAGCTAACTTTGTACCTCTATAAAGATTACTCTCTATTGTATTGAGTATATTTTCAACCTCTTCGTCATCTCTAAATGGCATAAGTTTCACTAAAAGTATCTTATGATTTTTCAAATCAAGCTTTGTACTTTTAGAAAATTTCATTGACTTTAAAAACATAATGAAAATTCCAAGGATTAACCCGATAAGAAAACTTATAAATAACCATAATTGACTATAGCCATTTTCTTTATCACTAGAAACAACTTTTATTTTAGTTTCGTCCCTTGTAATTATCACTTCTTGCCTTACTTTTTCATTTTTAACTTTAATTTGAATTTCTTGTGTAGAAATAATTTTAATATCATTTGTTACAGTATTAAAAGTTTTTAAAGAAAAGGATGGAATCGTAAAACTCTGTTCTGATACAAGGGTAATTTGCTGTGAGAGTAGTTTATCCTGTATAAGTATTTTTTCATCAAAAACACTTACTGCGTCAAGATAGGGTTTGAAACTAGATATATCTTCTAAATTTCCATCTCCTACTACCTTAATAGTAAGGTTTACAACCTCGTTCGCATTTACCTCTGTCTTGTCTACTGAGGCTTGAATTTTAAAGTCACCAACTAAACTTACACCTGATGGGAGTGCCTTTGATTCTATACTTAAATCATTTGAAAAATAGCTTCTCCATTTCACTTCAGGAAAAAATCCACCCCAATAATTTTTTTTATTTTTTCTTGAAGCTATTTTCATTTGTGCTGCTGCTATTTTTAAACTACCTACTCTTTGTGGTGCAAGTGAATAAAGAACTTTAGTTGTGATATAGGCATCATCTTCAACTCTTGTCTGCTTTGGTTCCCCTTTTATCCAGAAACCTTTAAAAGAAGGTTGTACAAATTCATTATCAACAATTTTTGTAGACTTTTTTTGCTGAAGGGTTAAAAGCAACTCAAATGCTTCTCCAACATATATTGTGTCTTTATTTGTACTCAAAGTTAGTACAAAATCATCATCCTTTGAAGGTGTGAATTTTTGTACTGTT
>JAFLJZ010000126.1 GCA_022712775.1 Sulfurimonas sp. | reverse complement strand
ATTCATATCTTTTTTAACTATTGGAGTATCACATCTCCAACAACAACCATCAACAACTTGTTCATTTGCTAAAACAGTCTCATCATGTGGACACCAATTCAGAAGACCTTTTTCACGATATAAAAGACCTTTTTCAAACATATCAATGATGAAACCTTGCTCAAACTTAGTGTAAAGTTCATCACTTGTTGCCATCTCACGCTCTTTAGAAAAAGAAAAGCCTAGAGTTTTAAACTCACCCTTCATATAGTCTATGTTGTCGTAAGTCCAAGCCTTAGGATGGCTTCCATTTTTTATAGCAGCATTCTCAGCTGGCATTCCAAAACTATCAAATCCTATAGGATGAAGAACATTAAAACCTTGTTGACGATAATATCTAGCAAAAGTATCACTTAAAGTGTAGTTTCTAACGTGACCCATATGTAGTCTTCCACTTGGAAATGGAAACATACTTAATATATATTTTTTCTCTTTTGTAAAATCTTCACTTGGTTCAAAACTTCTATTTTGTTCCCAATAATTTTGCCATTTTTTTTCTAATTCTTGCGCGTTATATTCCACTAGTACTCATCTCTGTTCTTTGAACTCTCAATATAAATAAGACCAATTGAGAATAAGTTTGCTATTAAAGCACCGATTGTAAGAGCGATAGCCCATGTTAAGTTTCCAACAACTTCAAGGTAGATGAATGCTGGAATAAGGTGTAAATCAGCTACTAAAGATGAAGCTAAAAGTTCAGCAGAAAGAAGATTTCTAACACCAATTTTCAAAAATGTAGATACAAGGTTTAAAGAACCTGCAACAAAAAGTGCTGTTGCACTATGCTCATATAAAAAACCCGCAATTGATGTTAAACTCATCAATGAAAAAAATACGTAAATTACTTTACCCCAGTCCATGGAATGTCCTTAATTTTATTTAATTGTCTTTATCAAATTATTAGTTAGATTATACAAAAAATATCTTAAGGAGTGACTGAAGGAAGAGTTAGAGTCCATTTTCTAGGAAGATTTTCATCTCATTTGCTGGCATTGGTTTGGCATAAAAATACCCTTGAATATTATGACATCCATTTTCTAAGAGAAAATCTTTTTGCTCTTTTGTTTCAACACATTCAGCAATAAGTGTTAAATTTAAACTTTTCCCAAGGGCAATAACAGCCTTTGTAATAGCAGAATATTCTTCATCATCTGGTAAATCTCTTACAAAAGACTGATCAATTTTCAACTTAGAAATAGGAAATTTTTTAAGATAAGAAAGAGATGAATAGCCAGTACCAAAATCATCAATTGAGAGATTTATACCAAGCTCAGAAATCTCAGTTAAAGCAATAATTGCATCCTCTGGATTTTTCATAATTTGACCCTCTGTAACTTCAAGTTCAAGCCACTCACTTTTACAACTTAAATTTTTCAGCATCATCTGTAGTGTTGGGATACAAGCATCTTGTTCTAGCTGTTTTACAGAAAGATTTATAGACAATATTCCAGGATTTAAACCATCTTTATACCACTGGACTAATTGAGTAATTGACTCTTTCATAACATACTGGTCTAACTGGACTATAAGCCCAGTTACTTCTGCTAGAGGTATAAATTTTACAGGTGATACTAATCCCATCGTTGGATGATTCCATCTAACTAATGCTTCCATACCTATTATTTTATTATTTTTAGCATCTATTTGAGGTTGATAATAAACAACAAATTCTTGATTTTTAAGAGCCTCACGAAGACTAGCTTCCATTACAACTCGCTCAAAAGCTAGCTCTGTCATCTCAGCAGAATAAAACTGAAAATTATTTCTTCCTTCATCCTTTGCTTTATACATAGCTGCATCAGCATATTTTAAAAGATTTTGTGAAGAATTACCATCATTAGGATAAAGACTAATTCCTATACTACATGATATATATAAAGTATGTCCATCTATCTCTATTGGTTCACTCAATGATTCAATTATTTTTTGTGCTGAAAAAGAAGCATTTTGAACCTCTTTTAAATTTTTAATAATTACCGTAAATTCATCTCCACCGAGTCTTGCTAATGTATCTTCATCCCTAATTGCAGAGTTTATACGATTAGAAACTTCTATTAGTACATCATCACCAACTTCATGACCAAGAGAGTCATTAATCTCTTTAAAATGATCCAAATCTATAAAGAATAGTGCTAACTTCTGAGTATTTCTTTTTGAATGTTCTATACATTGATCTAATCTATCTTGAAAAAGAGTACGGTTTGGCAATTTTGTAAGAGAATCATGATGTGCTTGATAATGCAAAGTATCTTTTTGTTTTGTTAATTCATTTTGCATATTTTTTTCTTTTGTAATATCTATATGTGTACCAAGAATACGAATTGCTTTATTATTATCATAAAACATTCTAGTATTATAAAGTATCCATATATATGAACCATCTTTCTTTCTTAACCTATGTGTCCCTTGAAAATATTCTTTATTTTTTTTTATTATTTTTTTAAAATCTGCCATTGTTCTTTTAGCATCATCAGGATGTATTCGTTTTCTCCAACTTTTCATAGTATAAGGTAATTCATTTTTTTCAAATCCAAGCATTTTCAACCAACTATCTGAAAAATAAACATCATTATTTATTAAGTTCCAATCCCAAATCGCTATATTTCCACTATCAACTGATAATTCAAAAAGATTTTTCATATCTTGAAGTGCTTTATTTGATTTTTTTAATGTATAGTGTCTCAACATAAAGCCAAAAATAATAAAAGCACTAATAAGAAAAATAAAGATAATTAATCGAGTATCAATTTTTTCATCAATCCTAACAGTTATCCAGTTAGAGTTAATTCTGTTTTTTTCTTTCTCACTTATAGCTTTAAATGCTTTGTTTATAATACCTTCAAGTACAGCGTCTTCATTTTGAATGAGATAATGGTGATTAAATTTAAAAGAGGTTGTCCCAGATACTTTTAAATTATCCAAGTTTAGTTTAGCTATATAATATAATGCTGGTGCAATATGACCTACAAAAGCATCAGCCTTACCAGATTCAACTAAAAGCAAAGCTTCATCTATACTAGACGTAGTTATAACTTTTATATTTGGATATTTATGAGTTATAAAATTATAACTTGTATAGTATTTTGGAACAGCTATAACCTTATCTTCTAAATTTTTTAAAGAATCTAAAAAACTATACTCTTTCCCTGTAACTATAACCATAGGATAATTCGCATATGAATCACTCAAAATTCCTAATGCTAACTCTTGAGGACTAGAACCAACCCCCGGAACTAAATCAATCTTTTTATCTTTAAACTGTTCAAGTACATGTGGCCAAGAAGAGGATTCAATAAACTTAAATTTTATACCCGTGAGATTAGATACTTTATTAAGGTAATCCCCCATTATCCCATCCATA
>JAFLJZ010000125.1 GCA_022712775.1 Sulfurimonas sp. | reverse complement strand
ACCCTGATCTGGTCTTGTTATAAGCACTAAAATTTTCGCATCATTTATAATACTACCATCTAAATCTGTTACTTTATACTTTAAAATAGTACTTTCTTGCGTAAATGACTCCGTAATATAAGACAACTTATACTTTTTGTTAAAATCAATTTTTGCTTGGATAAGTTCATTTGCTTTCAAGTCTGCATAATTATAATCCATCATATAGGTATCGCTTTTTTCTACTGGTGTTGTCCTAACAATCATAGTTACAGAGAATACAATAGCACTAAAGAATATTAAGATTGCTGCTGATATCGCATAAGGCCAAATTATTCCACTCTTAATTATTTCACTCTTAATTATTCCCATTTTTTTTCCTTTTTTGACTTCTTTCATATAGTTTTTTTCTTATATACATCCCTAGTGCCATTAGGATTACTCCATAAAACAAAACTTTAACTATAAGTAAAACATAATTACCGCCTCGACCATTGCCTTGCTTTAACTGTATATCTTTACTCTCGGCAATTTGACCTGCTATATCAAAGTAACCATTAAACATTGCTGCCGAGTATTTTCCTGTAACTTGACCACCTTTTGCCTTTGCTCCAAGCAATGGCAGTATTGTGCCACCACTATCACCAGCCAAAACTATAAAATCATTCCAACTTTTTGCAAAAAATATTGCAATTCCAACTGCTTGAGCGGTTGATGCAACAGGGCTTAAAACTTGGGCCCTATCAAAATACTTATATAAAGACGGATCACTAACAAATATATCTATTTGAGAGTTTAACTCAGCAAATATCAATAAAACCGTTGGTTCAGAAAACTCTTGAATTATCTTTTTTTCATATTCAAGCATACTAACTTCATTTGGTAAATCTCGTATCATGATTAAGCGTAAAGAAATTCCTGTCTGTTCATATAAGTCTTGCCCTAAATATTCTATTTTCTCTGTAAATTTAGAGTTATTAACTACATCGTCTTTATATAAATACTCTGCGATTAGTGTCGTTTGAAAGAATGTAACGAAGATGAGGGCCGCAAGCCCTCGTGAAATTCTCAAAGAAAATTCCCTTAACCGATAAAAAGGTGGTTAGGAGTCACAACAATATAAATAGTATATATTGCCATAATTACTAAACCTAAAGTAATTAGTTTTTCCATTATTAACCCCTTTTTACTTCACATCAATAATATGATCAGCTCTTTGAGAACCAAACATTTTTACTGATTTCATATCTTTTACATCGTAATAGTTTGTTGCATTTGCAACCTGTGTAGTATACGCTGCATATGCCAATGTAAGAACAACAACAACAAGAACAACAGTTGCAATTAGAAAACCTGTCATACCATGTATACTAAACAAAGATCTATTTTCATTTACCATGCTACTTCCTTATTTACTTAAGCTAATGACATAAGCACTAGCAGCTTCTTTTTGTTTTGTATTAAGTCTGTTAAATGCAGGCATAGAACCAATAACACCTTTTTTACCATGGGTTAATACATTAACAAGAAGTTTTGAATCATATGTAACTAAGTTTGGTGCTACATATGCTATACCCATACCATCAGCTCCATGACATGAAGCACAAGTCCCAGCAAAAACATCAGCACCTTCTCCAGTCATACCATTCGCAACATACTTAGATACAATATCTATTTCAGCATCAGAAATTAATGATTCTGTATTCGAATTGAAAAGTTTATTACGATCTGGCATAGGCATTTCCACACCCATTAGTTTATTGTTTGAACCATTCTCAATAGAATGCTTAACAACATTTTCTTCAATTCTAACATTAAGATTTGAAGCAGTACCATCAATACCATCAGCTGTAAGTCCATGACAGATTTTACATTCTGCTAAAAAGACTGATTCACCCATTTCAACTAGTTTATCACCAGTGATTGATGCATATTTAGCTTCAAATTTAGCATTATGAACAGCAACATCTTCATTATATTCACCAATTTGTGAATATGAATGAACTGGATATCCTATAGTAAAATACCACATTCCCCAAACTATAGTTAACAAGTATGTTATAGCCCAACCCATTGGAACTGGGTTAAGGTACTCTCCAATATCATCCCATTTTTCATCTACTAGTTCACCATCTGCAGTATCTACTTGCATTTGACGAACATACTTAATTACAACAAAAACTGTAATAATTACAAGCGCTGCTGCTCCTCCAATTGTAAGTGTGTTAACAATATCATCATTTAAACCACCCTTGGATCTAATTACTGAAATGTAAGTAAAACCAAGCATTGCAGCTGTTACGATAAATCCCCAAAGATAAATCTTATTCATATATCTCTCCTAATTTTCTGTTTTATCACGATTTTTAGCGTTTACCGGAGTAGACGTTACATCGTCATCTAATGCTAACTTACTATATTCCTCATAGTCATGTCCATCAACATCTTTTCTGTTTTTGTACAAATGGTATATATAAGCATATAAACCAACAGTTAAAAATATAACCATGGCTAAAAAACCATAAGATTGTAGTTCAGCTAGTCCCATCTATTAAACCCTTTTTTACTATTTAAGACTGTTCATATATGCAATTAAGGCAACAATCTCAGGGATTCTACCTACTTCAACTGCATCAATTACATCTTGATTTTTCATGTCTTTAACAATTAATCTAGCTTCTGCCAAAGCATCTTTACGAGCTTCATGAAGGTTATCAGCCATTTTAATAGTTTTAGTTGACCCATCTTTCATAGGTACAGGTTCGTTATATGGAACTCCGAAGAATTTCTTAACTGTAACCATCTCTGCATAAGCAGTATCAACATCTGTGTTGTTTACGAACATCCATCTGTATGCAGGCATAATTGTACCTGGTACAACTTTTTCAGGATCCCACATGTGATTTTCATGCCAATCAGTAGTTCTATAATTACCAACACGCATTAAATCTGGACCAGTTCTTTTTGAACCCCAAAGAAATGGTCTATCATAAGCATACTCACCACTAAGCGAGTAGTCACCATAACGGTCAGTCTCTGATTTAAATGGACGAATAAGTTGCGAATGACAGGCATTACAACTATTTTTAATATAAACATGACGACCAGCCAACTCTAACGTAGAATATGGTGTTGTACCAATAAGTGGTCGTGATTGTTGTGCGAAACTTGGAACAATTTCAACTAACCCTGCAAATGCAATAGTAGCAAACACCGCCAATGCAAAAAAGAATGGATTTTTTTCTAACCAATGAAACATATTATAATCCTTTTAATTAAGCAGCCATAGGCGTTGTATTTTGAAGCTCGTGAGCCTCAACTTTACGACCATATCTTGCAGTCATAACTATATTATAAACAAACATAGCAAAACCTATTAAGTACAAAGTACCACCTACAGCACGAATAACAAAGTAAGGATGTAAAACAGTAACCGTATCAATAAAAGAGTACGCTAAGTTACCAAATTCATCGTGAGCACGCCACATCATACCTTGTGTAATACCTGCAATCCACATAGATGTAAAGTATAAAACGATACCTAATGTTTGAATCCAAAATTGTGTAGCCATGATTTTCTTAGAGTAAATCTCACGACCATACATTCTAGGAATCATATGATATACCGCAGCCATAATCATAAATACAACCCAACCAAGAGCACCATCATGAACATGACCAATAATCCAGTCAGTAAAGTGAGCAATAGCATTAACAGATTTAATAGCTTGAATAGGACCTTCTAATGTTGAGAACATGTAGAATGTAGAACCCATTATCATAAACTTTATGATAGGATTAGAAGCAACCTGTTGCCACTCACCTTTCATAGTTAAAAGCATATTAATCGCAGAACCCCATGAAGGAAGAATTAAAATTACAGAAAATACTGAACCTAAAGTCTGAACCCAGTCAGGAACTGTAGAAAATAGAAGGTGATGTCCACCAGCCCATAAGTAAATAAACATTAAACCCCAAAATGAAAGTAAAGATAATTTATATGAATAAATA
>JAFLJZ010000124.1 GCA_022712775.1 Sulfurimonas sp. | reverse complement strand
AGTAAAAGTACTTAAAAATTATCAAATATCAGCGACAGTAAAGTCGTTTAAAGAGGAATATTAAATGATCAGAACTAAAGTTCAATGCAGGGAGGCACTAAATGCCGAGTCGTAATAAATATACAGTTGTAGTTTGTGACCATATCCATGAAGCTGGATTAAAAATGCTCCAAGATGATGAAAATATAAATTTTATAATGGCAGCAGACGTTGATAAAAAAGAGTTAGTTGAAACAATTATTCCTCAAGCAGATGTGGCAATTACAAGAAGTTCAACAGATGTTGATGCTAACTTTATTAAACACGCTAAAAATATGAAAGCAATTGTTCGTGCTGGTGTTGGTGTTGACAATGTGGATATTCCTGGATGTTCAAAAGAGGGTATCATTGTTATGAATGTACCAACTGCAAATACTATTGCTGCGGTAGAATTAACAATGACACATATGCTTTCATGTATGAGAATGTTTCCATACTCTCATGATCACCTTAAAAACCAAAGAATTTGGAAACGTGAGAAGTGGTACGGACATGAGATGAAAGGGAAAAAACTTGGTGTTATCGGTTTTGGTAATATAGGTTCTCGTGTAGCTAAACGTGCGGCAGCTTTTGAGATGAATATTGTTGCATATGATCCATACATTCACCCAAGTAAAGTAACTGACTTAGATATGACATATACAAAAGATCTCGCAGATATTTTAGCTTGTGATATTATTACAATTCACACACCAAAAAACCAAGAGACTATTGGTATGATTGATGAGGCTGAGTTTGCACAAATGAAAGATGGCGTAGTTGTAATAAACTGTGCACGCGGTGGTCTTTATAATGAAGAAGCTCTTTTTAATAATCTTACAAATGGAAAAATTCGTTTTGCCGGTATAGATGTATTTAACAAAGAACCAGCAACAGATAATCCTTTGCTTGACCTAGACAATGTATGTGTATCTCCTCACTTAGGTGCAAATACTTTTGAATCTCAGTATAACATTGGAACGCAGGCGGCTGAAAATGCCATTGAAGCTGCGAAGGGAATTTCATTTGCACATGCGATGAACTTACCAATTGATGAGAGTAAAATACCTTCATTTGTAAAACCATTTTTAGAGATGGGACAAAAGATAGGTTTCTTAGAATCTCAAATGAATAAGTCTCAAATCATTGCTATTAAAGTAAGTGGACATGGTGAGATTTCAGAATATGTTGAATCTCTTGCTACCTTTGTAGCAGTTGGAGCGATGAGCCAAAACTCTGGTGACACTATAAACTATGTTAATGCAGATTTCGTTGCAAAAGAAAAAGGTATTAAGATAGAAGCTGAGGCTCTTGCTGATTCTTCTGTATTTAAAAATCTAATTACTATTAAATTAACTACTGCTGAAGGTACTACAAGTATTTCTGCTACTATCTTTGATGATGGTGTGAAGAGAATTGTAGCTATAGATGGTTTTGATATTGAGGTTGCTCTTAAGGGTGATATGATTTTATTCAAAAACTCTGATGTTCTAGGTGTTATTGGAAAAGTTGGTACAACATTAGCTCAAAACAGTGTAAATATTTCAGACTTTTCATTGGCTAGAAATAACTCTTCGCAAGCACTTGCAGTTATCTTAGTTGATGGTACGGTTAGTGATAAAGCATTAAGTGAATTATCATCTTTAGATGCATGTTTAAGTGTTCATTACGCTAAAATTTAGGCCGATACTTAACTATAGTTTTCTAAAAAATGCTATAGTATAAAAAAAGAAGAGTTTCATGAAGAAAATAATATATATTTTATCCTTACAAATTTTATTGTTTGGGGATGCTATATATAATGATTCTTTTCGTTTTCATGGAAATTTTTGTGGTAAAAATACTCCAAAAATAAATGCAAGTAGTGATAAAGAAGAGATAAGAATCTTAAAGACTATAAAAGCAATTGATGTAATTGATGAGGCATGTAAGGCACATGATATTTGTTATCTTGTTGAGGGTAGTGGAAGTATGTCCTGTGATAAAAAACTAATAGCAAGAATGGACGCAATACATGATAAGTTAGAAAGTAATTCTTGTCGTCGCCTTAGTAAATCAATTACATACTTTTTTACGATTAAAAATGATAATTTTATAGAGGTCTTAGAATCAGATGATTCTGTCGCCCAAAAAATGATAAAAGTACCAAGTAGATCATTTATGAATATGCTTGATTCTGCTTCAATGGGTTCTGTAATGGCTATGAACTATGGATTTTCAAAACCAATGGGTTATATTTTTGATTCTAAGAAAAACTCACAAAGAAAAAATGAAATTCTACAAATCTTTCCACCACGATATAAAGAGTGTACTATAAGTCAGTGATTATGAAATACTTTATTTATTTTTTAACAATCTGTAGCATCCTCTCTTCAAACTCTCTGTCACACTCCACATCTCCTTATCTAAAACAACACGCAACTAACCCTATAAATTGGTATCCTTGGGGTGAAAAAGCCTTTGAAAAAGCTAAAGAAGAGAATAAGGTAATTTTTGTCTCTATTGGCTACTCAACCTGTCATTGGTGTCATGTTATGGCAAAGGAATCTTTTGAAAATGAAGAAATGGCAAAACTTTTTAATGCGTATTTTATTTGTATAAAAGTTGATCGTGAAGAGATGCCACATCTTGATAGTTACTACCAAGAGATGTATAAAAAAGTTAAGGGTAGAATTGGTGGATGGCCTTTGAGCATTTTTTTAAGTGCCGATAAAAAACCTTTTTATTTAGCTGCGTATATCCCTCCTACAATAAAAAGTTACCATGAGGGTTTAGATACTTTACTTCCTAAGCTTTATACTATGCATACATATAATTACTCCGAAGTTAAAATACAAAGTGAAAAAATAACTCAACTGATGAATACAAAAACAAAGCATCTAGAAAGTAAGAATGCAAATATATCTACTACGACACTCAGTGAATCTTTTGAGGAGAACTATGACAGTATTTATAGTGGTTTTGGGAGAAGAAAAAAATTCCCAGAATCATCAAAGTTAGAATTAATGATGGATATAGCTCTTTTAGACAATAGTAAAGAGTTTGAAGTCATAAGTATAGAGATGTTAGATGTAATGGCTTTACGAGGCTTATATGACCATATAGGAGGTGGTTTTTTTCGTTATACAGTAGATGTAGCGTGGGAAATCCCTCATTATGAAAAAATGCTTTATAATCAAGCTGAACTTATCCCTTTATATGTACGTGCATATCAACAAACTAAAAAAGAGTTATATAAAAATATTGTTGTAGAGACAATAGCAATGCTTGATAAAAGATTTTTATATGATAACTCATACTTTAGTGCAAGTGATGCTGATACTAATCATGTTGAAGGAGATTTTTTTCTTTTTTCGACGCAAGAAATAGAAAAAGCATTAAAAAAGAATACTTATGAAAAAGAGTTACGAGAATCACTTGATTTTAGTGTAAATGGAAACTTTAATTCTAAGGTGCATTTGAATTTTCATACGAATGACAGACCCAAAGGTTTTAATGCGTTTAAGAAAGAACTTCTTAGTATTCGAAAAACAAAAGAGTTTCCATTTATAGATAAAAAAATAAACACAGCTTGGAATTCTATGATGATAAAAGCTTTGTACAATGCTTCATCTATAGATAAATCATATGCAAAAAAAGCAGATGCACATTTAAAAAGATTAGAAGACCTGATGTTTAGAAAAGGTGAGCTGTATCATCAAAATATGCCAAAGAATACGCCCACACAATTAGCTCTTTTGGAGGATTATAGTTTTTTAATTTCTGCACTTTTAAGTGCGTATGAAGTAGATTATAAAAAAGAAAGATTAGATTTTGCAGTGTATTTATTAGAAAAAGCAAAACAAAAATTTTATAAAAATGGAACATGGTATTTAAGTGATGATGACCTTCATATAAAGGCAGATATGAAGGATAAGTATTATACTTCACCTTTAGGGAAAATGTTGCAAAATATCATTAAACTAGCCTCGTATAAAGCATCTTTTAAATACGATAGTTTAGCGCAAGAGAGTTTAAAAAACCTAAATGAAGAAATACAAAAAAACCAATCAGATACTCCGGCATCTGCAAGAGCATTCTTGATGCAAAATATTGGTATGGTTACAATTAAGAGCTCACAAAGAAATTTACAAAAAAATGCACAAATTATTCAAGGAATAAACTATCCCTTTATAATTACAAAAGTGCAAGACAATGATGCTTTTTTGGCTTGTACAATGAAGAGTTGTTTCGCGATTGATAATGATATTTTAACGATTAAAAAAATTATTGAAAGAGGGGAGTGGAGGTAATTTATTTTTATCTTTCTCTCTGCAAATGCAAATAAAGAAAGTATTAGAGAATCATTTTAGAATGGTGATGCAGATTATGTCACAAAACTTTTTGATGAAGTTGAACTTTTTCATCGAGTAAAAACGTATGTTGAACTCTTTGTCGCAAGAGAAAAGTTATTGAAGCTATAGACGAGATAGCCGGTGAAATTAAAATTATTTAAGCTGATTTATTTGTATAATTAAGTTTAATAATGCAGATTTAAGGAAATATGATTAGAATCACAAGTATATTTTGCATAAGGCTCTTTTTTTAATGTCATACTCTTGCCCACTTAATTTTAAACCAGTTGATTCAAATACTTCCCGAATAAGTGCTCTTTTGGTTGCGTCACTTGTGATTACATATCTTATAACATTGCACGAATTTATATTAATATTTTTAATTATGGATTTTTCTGTTAAGCTTTTTATGAGAAAGGAACTCTCGGTTATTTATAATATCGCATTACCTGTACGAAATCTATTTAAAATACAAGAAAAATTAACAGATGGAGGAGCAAAAAGGTTAGCTGCTATGTTTGGCTTAATCTTTGTAGTTTCATTATTTTTAACACATGTTCTAAACCTTGCTACGCTTTCTTTAATCGTTGCAGGAATATTTTTAACCTGTTCACTTTTAGATGTGTTTTTAGATTATTGTTTAGGATGTAAAATTTTCTTTATTATCAAAAAAATATATCCATCTTTTATGGAATAGGGACGTATTATAGATATGCAAGTAATAGTAGATCGCCTTCGTTCTAAGGGTAAAGTATATAAAAAAATGCAAGAAGTAGTACCCAAAGAACTAGGTATTCGCAATAAAATTAAACTCTATAGTGCAGTTGATACAAGCAACAAGTACTGGGCGATTCTTGCTGTCTCACAAAAGAGTAGAATCTTAATGAAAGACGTGCATAAATTTGAAGAGATATATGCAAAACTTAGCATGTACTGTGCTAGAAATTTTCACTATAAAGTAATTTTTATAGATGCTCCTTTATGCTCAAAAGCTAAAGTCGCTTTTGAGACATCTGGATGGAAGATACAGTAATGCTTTTATGTGATATTGGAAATACCTCTTATCACTTTTTTGATTCTAGCTTAGATTACAAAGAGCATGTAGATATTTTTAATCCTCAAACGCTTCAAAATACTGTCTATTATATTTGCGTTAATCCAAAGGTTAGTAAACTCTTAAAACCTTTAAAGAACTGGATAAATGTAGCAAGATTTATTGATATAAAAAATTATTATGAGACGATGGGTGTTGATAGAATCTTCGCATGTTTAGCAATCGAGGATGGCATTATCATAGATGCTGGAAGTGCTATAACTGTTGATGTTGTTGAGGGTGGAGTTTTTCAAGGTGGTTTTATCTATCCCGGTACACGAGCTATGAATGATACATACAAGAACATATCCTCAGCCTTAGATTATTCTTTTAATTATGAACTTGATTTAAATAAACTTCCAAGAAACTCTCAAGATGCGATTAGTTATGGGTTTTTAAAAACACTCTACAGTGAAGTATTATCACACAAGAAAAAGATTTATCTTACAGGTGGAGATGCGCAGAAGTTACTTAATATTTTTAAAGATGCCGTAGTAGATAATGAACTTATCTTTAATGGTATGAAAAAGATTTTACTTCGAGCCTTATAGATGAAAATTTCACTTTTTTTTATAGCATTCTTAGGTGTATTTATACTCATTAATATGTATATATCTAAGCGACTTATACAAAAACTTCATGTGAGAATCTATGTTCAATACTATATGCGAGCCTTTTTAGTTTTTAATTTTATTGGGATTATTTTTTATATACTTGGACGTTATTATCTTGAGTATCCTAATTGGCTTTATTTTATGCTCTCGCTTCCTATTGGGGTTTTATTTTTACTTTTTTGTACTGCAATTATTTATGATGTGTCACGCGTGTTTTTAAATACTATTCCCATTTCAAATGAGCGAAGAAACTTTTTTAAAAAATCTTTAGATATATCTTCTTTAGTAGTCGCAACAACGCTAAGTGCTCGCGCTGTCTATGAAGCAGGTTTCGTTGTGCATGAAAAAGTTACTATTAAAATCAAGAGATTAAAAAAGTCGTATACAATAGTCCAACTAAGTGATATACATATTGGTGGGCTTATTGATTCTGAGTTTGTCGGGGGTCTTGTTACTCGTGTAAATACTATGAATGCTGATGTAGTAGTGATTACGGGAGATTTAGTAGATATACGTTTAGACAAGGCAGAAGATACCCTAAACACCTTAAAAAATTTAGAATCTAAATATGGAACATATTTTATAGTAGGTAATCATGAATACTACCATGGTATAGAAAAAATCATTGATAAAGTAAAGGCGCTTGGAATCACAGTTCTTGAAAATGAAAATGTTTACATTGGAGAAGATGGTAATGGGTTTAATTTAGCCGGTGTCTATGATGTGATGGGATACAGAACACAAACTTACATGCCAGATATAGATAAAGCGCTCGTAAATAAAAAAGATTCTCCTACTGTACTTTTAGCACATCAACCACGTTTCATTGAAGAGGTTCAGTCTGGTGTGGACTTAATGCTCAGCGGACATACGCACGGTGGACAGATTTATCCTTTTAGATTTTTGGTTAAACTTGTTCAGCCTTACATTGATGGGCTACATCAACATAATAAAGACTTACAAATTTATGTAAATAAAGGAACAGGTTTTTGGGGTCCACCTATGAGACTTGGTGCGAGTTCAGAGATAACAGAAATTAGTTTAATCCCAAATCAAAGCAATATTTAGATAAAATGCCAAAAATATAAATATACACAAGGTCTACACTATGCTAACAGTTGCACTTCCAAAAGGTCGTATCGCTAAAGATACACTTGAAATATTTGGTAAAATTTTTGGTGATGAGTTTAAATTTGATGACAGAAAGCTTATTTTGCAAACTCCAGATTTTACTTTTTTACTTGTAAGAAACCAAGATGTTGCGACATATGTATACCATCAGGCAGCTGATATTGGTGTAGTAGGACTTGATACTTTAGAAGAACAAGGTTTAGATGTAGTTCGTTTACTTGACCTTAAAAAAGGTATATGTAAAGTATCTATTGGGATGAAAAAAGGTGAAATATTTGACCTTAATAAGCCTGATTTAAAAGTTGCTTCTAAAATGGTTAATATCACAAAACGTTACTTTGAAGAAAGAGCTGTAAGTGTCGAGATTATCAAGCTATATGGTTCAATCGAGCTTGCTCCTCTTATTGGGCTTGCTGATATGATAGTTGATGTTGTAGAAACTGGTGCGACTATGAAGCAAAATGGTTTAGTAGTAGTTGAAGATATTATGACTTCTTCAACATACTTAATCGCTAACAAAAATAGTTACATTGCGAAAAAAGATGAAGTACTTGATATTTATGAAAAAATAAACGGAATTATTAACCCGTAAATGACAAATTTAGACTTATACGCTAAAGCTGAACATCTTCTAGGTATAGAAGAAGCGACAGAAGCCCTTTACGACCTTTATAGAAGTGAACTTGATGAGAAAGGTGTAAAAACACTTTTAGACGTAGGTTGTGGTCGTGGTGGTTTTATGCGACGTATGCAAAGCGATGGAATCATATGTAAAGGTATTGATTTAAGTTCTGTGATGATTAAAGAGTGTGTAAGTCAAGGTCTTGATGCAGAGTGTATTGATGTAGCAGACGTCACAGGACAATACGATGCTATCGTAAGTATCTTTGATGTACTGAATTTTATGGATAAAGAAGCTTTACTTTCTTTTCTTGATTCTGTTTCACAAAGACTTAATGATGATGGAATTTTTATCGCAGATATAAACACACTTTATGGTTTTTCTGATGTTGCTGAGGGAACTATGAGTAAAGATGAAGAAGATGAATTTTTATGCGTGGAAGCAGAATTTGTTAACGATGAGCTCCATACATTTTTCACACTCTTTACTAAAAACGAAAATGGCTCTTTCACAAAGTACCATGACAAAATCGTGCAGTATTTTCACAAGATAAAAACCTTTCAAAAACTTTCAGGTCTTAAACTTGTAGATAAACAAACGTTTTCGCTTTACGATGAAGAAGATAAAACGCTTTTAATCTTTAAGAAAAAATAGCGTAGTTATTTTTACCAGTTTTTTTGATGCTATACATCGCTTCATCTGCTTTTTTCATTAGCCCTTCAATCTCTTCACCATGCTCTGGATAAAAACTAATACCTATACTTATTCCAACTTGACAAGGCTCTTCATTATAGTGGCATAACTCATTAACAGTACTGATTATGGTTTTTGCAATTTGTTCAACATGTTTAGTATCAGTAATATCACCTAATGAGATTGCAAACTCATCTCCACCAACTCTTGCAACTGTATCAGAATCACGAATAACTGAAGTAATTCGAGAGCCTACTACTTTTAGAATCATATCTCCAGCTTCATGACCATATGTATCATTTACAGCTTTAAACCCATCAAGGTCTAAGAACATAATAGCTACTTGCTTGTCTGTAGTTTTTGCTTTATTGAACATAGTATAAGCTATATCCATAAAAGAGAGTCTATTTGGTAAGTCTGTGACTACATCACAATTAGCTAAATGCTCAAGTTCCTTGTTAGCATCTTGTAAAGTACTTGTTAAATTATAAAGGGATTCTCTATCTCTTTTTAGTTCATTAGAAATATTTTTTATATTGTTGATAAAATGAGTAATTAAAAAATATATCCCTCCAAGACCAGCAGCAATATTTAAAAAGAAAAATATATCTAAAGCTACAATAGGAAACCCAGAATCAATTTGCGAAACTAATCTCGCATCAATGATTGTTGAAATAAATAATAAAAAAATAAAAGCAGAAAACCAACGCATTTCTACTTTGAAGTTTTCACTATATATTGCCGCCGCTACAGGTGCGTAAAAGGACCATATAAATACAAAACTACTCGCGCCATAACCACCAAGAACCCACATTAGGACAAAAGGAAGGAGTAAAATCATTAGTAATTGTAAAATTTCAAAATGAATAAATTTCTTCGTTTTATAGAGATACAAGGCTGATATCATAGAAGTTACAATATAAAATATAGGGATTAAAAAAGCTTCAAAGTTACCAAAATATAAGTATAAAATACTTAAGATTAAAGCTGGTAGAGCCACATAAAATGGAAGCAGGGTTAAGGATTTCTTTTTAACCTTATCAGTCTCTGTGTCAGAATCTAAAATACCAATATGTGCTAGTGAAATAATGAACTTAGGTAGCATTTTTTTATTCCTTGTGCGTTAATAAGTTGTTAAAATTGCATTATAATTTATCGTCGTCATTGCTTTTCTTGAAGGTACTTGTTTCATTTGTATCACTTATAATAGTACCTAATGTAATTATAGATTACAATTTGGTCAAAAATAGGTCAAAATTTTAATATATGCTATTTAGTAGTACATAGTTTGTATCCAACTCCATAGTAGTTCTCAATTGTATCTATAGGAAGTTTTTGTTTTAAACGTTTTATGATGTTTCGTACAGAGTTTTCTGTCATATCCTTTTGACTTTGATATTGCCAGAATTTTTCTAGTATATCATCAAGCGAAAGGTGCAAACTTGGCTGAGAAGAGAGTATTTGCATTAATGTTAATTCATTTCTTGTTAGATGAATCTTGTTAAGATTATTATATAGTATATTTTCTTGCGTGTCCCAATAGAAAGTTTGTGAAAACTTGAGTATATTGTTAGTTTTTTGTTCTAATTCATAGATTACACTACGAAGTACATCTCTTAATTCTCTTTCTTTTACTGGTTTTTTTAGATAACTAGAAAGACCTAATGGAATTGCTTGAAGTAGCTTTTCTTCTTCTGCATGCGCTGTTGATATGATGATTTTTACATCTTTATCTTTTAAACGTATCATTTGGATAACTTCTAGCCCACTAAGGTAGGGCATATTAATATCAAAGAGTAAAATATCAGGTTTATGAATATTATAGAGTTTATAGGCTTCTTTCCCATCTTTAGCTTCATAAACGACTTGAAATATATGTTTTAGTTATTGAGTATATCCAGATCGGAAGAGCGT
>JAFLJZ010000271.1 GCA_022712775.1 Sulfurimonas sp. | reverse complement strand
ATGTAAATCCTTTAAATAATTCACTTGATTAGTTTATCAAATGAACCTACTTTTTAAGGCTTACACAGTTTATTTTACACTCTCAAAGATATTCAGATGTATTAAAATAAATTTTCATTTAAGACTTTTTTTATAAAAATTAATTCACTGTGTACTTGTTAGATTTGAAGTTATTTCAACATTATCAATACTATATACTTTTGTCTCAATAGCTTCAAATTTATCATCTGAGAATATTGCATAATTATCGCCATCCCCAACCGAACTTTTATATATAACACCATCATATCCACAGTGTTTAATTAATTCGCAAAGGTATTGGCTTGATAAATATTCTAGATGTGCCTCTCTTGGTAAAATAGGTTTTGAAAGTTCATCTCCTAAATGACATAAATAATCTAAATCAATAAAAATTTGATTAAGTTCATCTTCCTCACGACCAAAAGGAGATATTGATTCTCTTGGATTTCTTAAATCTGCCAATGTTAATGATTCTGTTACTTCAAATGTAGCAACTGTTATATTATCTCCTTTATGAGGTCTAATTTCAGCGATAGCAGTCTTAATATTAGAAGCAGTATATAAATAAGGAATTCCTATTGGATTTGCCCTTCCTGCAGTAGAGATTTTTTCAGGAGGTTTCCCCATTTTTAGTATGTCTATTATCTCCGTGTCTATATTTACTCTTGACCGATATAGGTATTGAGGTATATCGGCATTTGATAATATAATAAATTGAAGTAATCCATTTAGATGTTCATAGCTTGGTGCTTTTTTAGGAAAATAACGATTATCATGTTTTAACTCTGTTTTAAAATCTTGCCAATTTAAAATATTCCCTTCATTTCCATTTTGTTTAGAAATAAATAATCCCTGAAAGCCAAAATCAAAAATAGATTCTAATAATTCAATAGCCTTTTCATCACTCAATGATGTAAATAAGACCCAGTCATTTTTTAATAAATGAACTATAGATTTTCCGTTATCATCTGATAGTTCATATAAATCTAATAATGGCTGAAAATAATCATTAAGTCGTTTGGTGTCTATTATATAAATATTTTCTGTATTACAAAAATTACAAGTAGCTTTATGATTTGATTTTTGCTTAATTACGCTTGTTAAAAAAGCGTCGTTAAAACAATTAGGGCAACAATTCATTTATTGTTCTGATAAAAATTTAGCTAAAAGCTCTAAATGGTGTTGCATTGAGAGTTTTTTAACAACACCAAGTCCAGGGAAGTGGTCCGTGTCATATAGTTCTTTAAATTTCAGATAAGCTTTGCCTTTTAAAAGTAAAGAATCTTCTTCTTCGAATGCAACCATAAGTCTTGATAATGCTTCTGCAAATTTACCAGCAGGGTCTTTTGGGGTGGGAATTTCCATTTTATTAGAAAGAAAATGTCTAATATTCATAATCTCATCTTCATTTAAATATGTTAAGTGAATGGCAACATTGTAAGCAGGACCTCCACTTTCAGAATAAGTATCTCCGGCTATTAGAAAATCTCCAAAACCATTCATTCCTTCTTCATCAAATGTCAAATGTAATTCAGAGAAAGATTCATCATTTGGATACTGTCCATTACTATCCCTTTTTTCAAATCCATCTCTAATTAAGATTCTCTCTATATTTTGGTTTTTAAACAGTCTTTGGTATCGTTTTTGATTATCCATAAAAATATGTTTTTTAATATTCTCGAATTCAGATAGTAATTCAGCTAGTTCTTTTGGTTTAGGAAAACCATTATGAATAAATACAATAGATTTGTTCGTATGTTCATTTAAAAAATCTTTTACATTTAATAAGCTACTATTGGCATCAACGATATAAGCCATAGAGAATTTTTCATAATCACCGATTATATTAAGTGCATTTTCAATTAATGGCAAAGGATTTGATTTATAGTCACCGTGCTTAGGATTGATAGTAACAATAAACTCTACATTCTCTTGCATCAGACTTTGAATAGCTTTATTTAAAGGTGCTGTATTTTTCTTCACTGGTTCTATGATTGGAATCATAAAAGAATCAGAAATCAATTTTGCATTTTCTCTAAGTAAAATAAGCTCATTTTGTTTGCCTTTAAGATACGGATGATACATTGAAATCCTTTTGTATGAAGATAGAACTTATTTTTTTATTTAAAAAATCTAAAAAATCCATTTGTTGTTTAGTAGATAAATTTGCTTCTAAAATAGCTATTTTTAATGAGCTTGGAAAATCTTTTATTGTATTGACGAGGTTTTTATGGTTCTTACGCTCTTTTAAAGTTTTTAACACTTCTTTATGAATAATTTCAATTGGTAATTCAATAAATAAGTCTTTACAAGCTGAATATATTTTTGTATTTGGTAGAACAGGAATTATTCCATTTATTTTTTTAATAATAGCTAAATATTCATTTTTTCGTAATAGATTAAATATTGCTTCTTTATTGAGGTTATGAAGTCCAGATTTTGCTTTACGAACTGTTTTAAGGGTGTATTGGTTTGTTAATATTATAATACCTACTGTATCGTCAACTAGTAATTTTATATCATTTACTTTCGACTCTACTGAAACAACATTAACATATTCAAAAACTTTTTTGTAGTTCTTAATTTGATGTTCAAGTCGCTCAAAATTATCTAAGTCTGTTTTAATCTCATATACATGAGAAGTTCCATTAAATATTACAACATCAGCTTTTGATGTCTCAACTCTAAGTTCTGTAAATAGAGAAGATGATTTAATAGAATGTCGACCAATAAGTATTTTTTGAGCGATAGCATTTTTAAAAACATACTCGTTACGATAATTTTTTAAAAGTTGTTTATATGAATCTTCAAAAAAATCTCTAAGTGTCAAGTTTTGAGAAATTTTACCAAGTGTATTAAGTTCATTAAAAACTTTTACAAGACGGTCTGAATGCTGATTTTTGAAAAAATCATTTAATATATTAATGCTAAATAAATAAGATAATATAATGCTATTTTCTTTTTGCATAGTCATTACCTCCATTCTTTGTATTTATATTTAAAGTGCTGAACTTAAAATAGCATCTATAAGTTTAATTATAGCAAAAATCAGTCCTAAGAGAAGATAATATATTTATTTAAAGACTTTTTAATGTAGCTTTTTACTACATTACTTAAAGCCATTGGCATCCATCCCATATACTGATACAATCATCAAATAATGAAAAAGACTTCTTATAGAAAAAAAGAACTTACATTTTTAAAAAAAACTAACTGACATACAAAATCAACTGCTTGAAATAAAAAATATTTTACAACCACAGCAAAAAAATACAATACCAATACCTCATAATAAAAAAATAATTAGTGCTAAAGAAGTTGAATATTTATATAGTATTAATTTAAGAACACAAGCTAACTACCGAGAAAGAAGAAAAGACCCTTTGCCATATATTAAATACAAAGGAAGTAGGAGCTATTTTTATAAAGTTAAAAAATTAGAGGAGTGGATTGAAAAAGAAGAGTATGATTGTAAATAAATGGAAGTAATAGCCAATAAAGGCTATAATAAAAAACAAGAAAATAGGATTGAAAAGTGAATGGAATTCGTATTTATGCAAAAATAATGAAATAAAAGCGTATGAACTTCCGTATGAACTTTTTTATACACTCATTTTAAACCCCCGTAATAAGTGGTTCTGAGTGATTAAGGAAGAAGTTACAAATATTATACTAACAGCAGGTTTTGCAATTTGGACACTTATGCCAATGTATACAAGTTATTTTGGATGGGAAAATTCTCAAAAACAAGAGATGCTTGCGACGTGTAATGACACAAACAATACAGAGCTTTGTAACTGTGTAGACGAGAGAATATTTAAAGAGTATGTTTATGATGAGTATAAACTATTAGATAAAAGCTCAACAGAATACATAGAGTTTATAAAAGATACAAAAGAAGATTGTCTTGATGATTCATGGTTTTGATTTAGCTAAGCATCTTACTGATATATGATTATGGCTCAGAGTATTGGAACATTTTAAAAATACTAAAATTATTCTAGCTATAAGTTCATAGGATTTAAAACTAAAGATAATCCTTGTTTTTCTTGTGTATAAATTATTTTGTCTTCGAAGATATGAAAGTTTTTGATATTTGGTGTTTCTATTTTTTTAATAGAGTTTAATTTATTATCAAAAATATAAATATTATTTTTATTTGCGATGTATAGCTTTTCCTTGTAAAGTTGCATATTTTGAGGGAATGCTCCACCATTCCAACCATTAAAATTAATATCAGGCACTTTAGATAACAATAATTTTGGTTTTAGCGGGTTTTTCATATCATACTTATACAAAGTAGTTTCATTTCCCCATGTTATGTGAATCGAATATAAGATATTATCGTTTTGATTAATAACTATGCCCTGATGCCCTTTAAAAGTATTGTTAAAGTTATTCGCTATCTTCTTATTAGATAAACTAGATTTAGTAATATTAATCACATTGAGACCATAACTTGTTAACTCATATATTTTACCAGTCATTTCATTGACAGTTAAATCTCTTGAAAGATTAGCGCTTCTCTCTTTTTTGGACTGTTGCAACAGCTTTAAAGTCTTTGGGTTTGAAATATCTATTATATGCACTTTATCCCAACCAGAAACTACTGCAACTTTTTTATTATTGTCAAAAAAACTCCAATCTTTTATTCTTGAGGAAATCCCTAGCTTTATTCGATCAAGTTCAATCAAACTATTTGTTGCTTCATCATATGAAAATGTTAGAAAATACTTATTCTTAAATGAATTAGGTTGGAAAAAATTACGTTGTTGTCTCTCCTTCCCTGCAGCAAATACTATATCTCCAATCTTATGTATTTTTACAATTCCATATTGATCTGTTAGCGTTTTTACATAATTAAATTTATTATGAGCACTCATATTCCAAATCTCTATACCTCTTTTTAAATCACCAACAATAATATTCTTAGAGTTATATGAGACATCATATGTTGCAATAGATGCTTGAAAACGGTTATATTTTGATACATCTTCTAACGAAACTGCACCCAATGAATACTTTTGGAATATAGCTTGTGAAGATGTTTCACTTATCTTTTTTAACCATTCTTCACTTTCTTTATAATGTTTATTTAACTTATTATCATAGTTATCCATTAACGAATACAAATGCTTATCTGTGTAGTTGGTTATATACTTTGTTAAAAACTTATCATAAAGTTTATTAGCGGAAAGGTTTTGATCACATAAACTTGACTTAGAACTATCACGCCATGAACCAGTAACTTCATCACTAACCTCATGTACAAGATTCATCTCATACAAATAAAAGTTTTGTCCCATATTCTCTTCATTATTTTTTGCTCTTTCAACTAAAGCATCAGTTGTAGTAAATTTATTTCTTGCATTTTTTCTAATATATGAACTCTCATTAATCCAATTTGATTCGTTGTTTTCTTGTAAATATCGTTGAATACACTCTAAAGATAATTCAACTTTTGTGTCGTACTCAAATATCTCTACTAATCCTTCTGCATTTACTAAATACTTAGAACTTTTTTCTAATTCATTTTTATAAAAATGAATTCTTGAATTATTGAAGTCTTTCTCAGGGAATTTTTTATAGAATGATTCATCATATTTTGAGCTTTGTGAATAGTACATACTACTATAAATTATCGCTAAAACAATCGCTGGGTACAATAAATAGAGTGACATACCTATAAAAATAATTACAAATATATAACCAATACTCCTAGCAAACTTAAACCGAAGCCCTAAGCTCGTTTCTTTTGTACCCATAACTTTAGAATAATCATATATATTTACTGTATTGAGCACTACAGTTTTAGCTATCATATCGTGAATAGTTTGTCTCTTTTTCGTAAATACAACAGTTAAGTACAATAGTGGTAAGAGAGCAGAGATAAAGGCACTGAAAAATCGAATATTTGCTTGTATTAATGTTATTTTTTCATGTTGATAATCAACAATTTCAATACCAACAAATTTTTTACCAAGTGTTCCTTTCCAGTGTGAAGACTCCAATATGGTGAAATATAACCAAATAAAAACTAGCTCTACAATACTCAAGCCGATACTTTCATACACAATGTTTTCTAAAATACTATAAAAAGCAAGTATTAGTACCGTATCAATTAAACGCGCAACTACTCTCAACCAAAAATTTGCATATATATTCTTATGAGGTTCTTCTTCCAAAGTATTCCTTCAAGTTTAGAGTATTATATCAAATAAGATAAATAACAGAATAGAAATAATACATTACACACAGAGTACACAAACTTTAGTTATACTTTAGTTACTTTGAGGAGAATTTTTTAGTTAGTACCATTTTTTGGAGTTTTTCCATTAAGGAGCTAGAGATGAAAAAAGAAAGAATAGCAATTATATCTGGGCTTAGAACACCCTTAGCAAGGGCTGGTGGAAAATTTAAAAATCTTCAAGCTGATACGCTTGGGGCAAGACTTGTCCGAGAGCTTATGATGCGTTCACCGATTAGATTTGATGAAGTCGATGAGGTTATCATTGGCAATGTAGTTCAACCTATTCATGCTGCAAATATTGCACGGGTTATCGCTCTTCGTGCTGGATTTTCTGAAGATACTCCGGCAATGACAGTCAACAGAAACTGCGCCTCTGGTATGCAGTCTATTACAAGTGCTTCTGCTAAGATTTTTGCTGGTGAGGGTAAGGTATACCTTTGTGGTGGGGTGGAATCGATGAGTAATATTCCTCTTTATTACAATAAGGGTATGACTGGATTCTTTACACAATTATCACGCTCAAGAACACCATTAGAACAAATCAAAACACTTTTTAATTTTCGTCCAGCACATCTTAAACCCATAGTTGGCTTAATGGTAGGGCTTACAGATCCAGTTACAGGAATGATAATGGGTACAACAGCAGAACTTCTTGTAAGAGACTTCGGTATAACGAGAGAAGAACAAGATGAGTTTTCATTAAACAGTCATAAAAAAGCATTTAAAGCCAAAGATTCCTCACGATTTAAAGAAGAAATTGCACCCATTATTTATGATGAAAAGGGCGGTAAATATTTAGACTTTGACGATGGAATAAAAGAGAATTTAAACGAAGCTAAATTAGCAAGAATGAAACCATTTTTTGATAAAAAAAATGGAACAGTTACAGCTGGAAACTCTTCACAAATCACTGACGCAGCAGCGGCTGTTTTACTTATGAGTGAGAGCGAAGCAAAAAAAAGAAAACTCATACCTCTAGGTTTTTTAAGTGAATATACTTACCAAGGGTTAGACCCTAAACGCATGGGACTAGGTCCTGTTTTTGCCACACATGAACTTTTCAAAAAAACTGGCTTAAGTATGGAAGATATAGATTTAATAGAAATTAACGAAGCATTCTCTGGACAAGTTTTAGCCTGTCTTCGAGCCTTTGAATCTACATCCTTTGCAAAGGCTCATTTTGGAGATGAAGAGGCTGTTGGTGCAATTAACCCTGATATTTTAAATGTGAATGGAGGAAGCATCGCCCTTGGACATCCTGTTGGAATGACGGGGACAAGACTTGTTATAAGCATGTTACATGAGCTTAAAAATCGCTCATTACAAAAAGGTCTCGTTACACTGTGTATTGGTGGCGGTCAAGGTGTAGCCTTACTTTTGGAGGCAGAATAATGAAATATTATACCTATGAAAAAGATGCAAGAGGCATCGCTATACTTACCTTTGATACTCCTCGTAGTAGCGTCAATGTCTTATCAAATGCATCAATGGAAGAGTTGGACACACTCTTAGAGAGCTTAAAAAATGACACTACAATTAAAGTTCTTTTTATACAAAGTGCTAAAAAAGATATCTTTATGGCTGGAGCAGATATAAACGAAATTAAAGCCGCAGATAATGAAGAAAAAATAGAAGAGTTTGTAAAAAAAGGACAAGGTGTAATCACAAAGTTTGAGAACTTTTCCTTTCCTACAATCGCTGTAATTGATGGTGTTTGCTTAGGTGGAGGGCTTGAACTTTCTTTAGCCTGTACCTACCGTATATGCTCTTCTAGTAAACACACAAAAATTGGCCTCCCAGAAGTTAGCCTTGGAATCATTCCAGGCTTTGGTGGGACACAAAGGCTTTATAAGTTGGTTGGTTATGCAAAAGCTGTAGAACTTATTGTTGGTTCAAAACTACTTACAGGTGAAAAAGCACTTAAACTCGGTGTAGTTGATGCCTGTGTTCCTAGTGAATACCTTGAGTTTAAAAAAGATGAATATATACGAGATATACTCAACAATACGCTTGATAAAAAAATTCAAGCTTCTCGAGTTGGAATCAAATGGTATGAAATAATTCTACCTGTACGAAGAATTATTGATATTATTGCCACAAAACAGATTATGAAAAAAACATTTGGGCACTATCCTGCAGCACTTAAAGCAATAGAAGTGATGCGAAAAACCTTTCTTAAACCTTTAGAGTATGGACTGAGAATCGAGAGAGAAATTGTGAGTGAATTAGTACTTAGTGATGTATCAAGAAATTTGATAGACCTGTTTTTAATCTCAGAAGAGTTAAAGCACGATACATTTAGTAGAGCTAAACCTAGAGAAATAAAATATGCTGGAGTAGTTGGTATAGGAGCTATGGGAAGTGGTATTGCTTGGGCTATGAATCATAAAAATATTGATGTCCGTTTAAAAGCACGTAGTTATGACGCGGCTGCTAAAGCTATACAACGCATACGAAAAGTTTATGAGAGTATACTCAGACGCAGACGTTTAAGCTTGCGAGAAGTTGATTTAAGAATGGATAGAATCACATATACAACTGAAAATAAAGGCTTTGAAAATATAGATTTTTTAATAGAAGCAGTAAATGAAAATGAAGAGCTTAAAACAGAGATTTATGAAACATTTGAGAAACAAATAAAGGAAACCGCAATTATTGCAAGTAACACCTCTTCTATATCTATAAGTAAACTAGCAAGTAAAATGAAATACCCTAATAGATTTATAGGAATGCACTTTTTTAATCCTGTAAATAGAATGCCTTTGGTTGAGATTATACCCGGTGAAAAAACAGATTCTAAGACAATTGCCACAGCAGTAAGTCTTGTAAAATGTTTAGGAAAAACACCTATAAAAATCAAAGATTCTGCTGGATTTTTAGTCAACCGTATTCTTTTACCGTATCTACAAGAAGCCACCTATATATTTGAAGATGGCGGAGATATCGAGTTTATAGATAAAAGTATTTTAAAATTTGGTATGCCAATGGGAGCATTTGACCTTATAGATACGGTTGGGGTAGATATTGGTTCGAGTGTATCTCAGATTTTACACGGTGCATATGGAGAGCGAATGGCAGTATCTTTATTGATGAAACAAATGGTAGATAAAAAGCTTCTCGGTAAAAAAACAAAAAAAGGCTTTTATGACTATACTAATTCTAAAGTCTTTGTAAATCAAGAAGTACTTACGCTTCAAAATAAAACAGCTACATTTACATCTGAAGATATTATGAAAAGACTTATGCTTCTTATGATTAATGAAGCCTCAAGATGTCTTGAAGAGGGTATCGTAGATAATGCAAGATACCTTGATATGGCAATGATTCTTGGAACAGGTTTCCCTCCTTTTAGGGGTGGATTACTTAAGTATGCAGATACCTTAGGAGTAAAAACTATTGTTAGTAATCTTCATAATTTAGTCAAACTGCATGGAGAAAGATTTACACCCTCTAAATTACTTGAAGAGATGGCAGAAAATAACAGCACTTTTTACGGAGGTACGTCATGAGTTCTCTAAGAGTAAAGTATTTTACAAAACCTCTCTTTAATATGCTGAAATCAAAGGGGCTTTTGCCTTCTATCTCTCAAACAGAAAAAACAGCCCTTCGAGCTGGTGATGTTTGGATTGAAGGAGAACTCTTTAGTGGAAAACCAGATTTCAAAAAAATCTTTGCCTATGCTTATCCAAAACTAAGTGAGGACGAGCAAAGATTTTTAGATACTAAAGTCGAAGAGGTTTGCTCTATGACAAATGACTGGGAAGTATTCCAGAATCGAGATCTTTCTCTTGAGACATGGAAATACCTTAAAGAAAATAATTTTTTAGGAATGATAATACCAAAGAAGTATGGTGGTTTAGGATTTAGTGCCTATGGGCATAGTTGTGTTATAGAAAAACTTGTTTCCAACTCACAGGTCTTAGCGATTACCGTTATGGTGCCTAACTCACTTGGTCCTGCAGAATTATTACTCCGTTATGGAGAAGAAAAACAAAAAGAGTATTATCTCCCACGTTTAGCAGATGGTAGAGAAATCCCATGTTTTGCACTTACAGAGCCAGAAGTTGGAAGCGATGCGGCAGCTTTAAAGTCTTATGGAGAAGTTTTTAAAGATGATGAGGGTAGTTTTAAAATTAAATTACAATTTGAAAAACGCTACATCACCCTAGCATCTATCGCAACAGTAATAGGGCTTGCATTTGAATTACAAGATCCAAATAATTATCTTGGGTTAGGAGAGAACCTTGGAATCACTTGTGCTCTTGTAGATGCGAAAATAAAAGGTATAGACCAAACTAAACGTCATGATCCACTCGGTGTTCCTTTTGTAAATTCTCCTCTCATTGGTAAAGACGTTATTATCGATATAGATGCTATTATTGGCGGTGAAGGTGGTATCGGCAAAGGGTGGATGATGCTTATGGAATCTCTCGCCATTGGTCGTGGAATCTCGCTCCCCTCAACAAGTTCAGGGGGAAGTAAACTTGCAACATTCGTGGCTTCTGCGTATAGTAGTGTACGCTATCAGTTTGGACTTTCAATCGGAAAGTTTGAAGGAATCTCCGAAGTTATAGGACACATGGCAGCGGATACCTACCTACTAGATTCAGCAAAAACATTTACACTCGGTGCTATTGATAGCGGAGAGAAACCAGCTGTAGCAAATGCAATTATGAAGTACCAAAGTACAGAAAAATTTCGTCGTAATTTATTAGGTGCTATGGATATTCAGGGTGGAGCTGCAATTATTAAAGGTGAAAATAACGTACTTGCCCATGCGTATTATGGAGTTCCTATTGGGATTACCGTTGAGGGTGCAAATATCATGACACGCTCACTTATACAGTTTGGTCAGGGCATAATTCGCTGTCATCCTTACGCTTACGCTGAAATAGAAGCTCTTGAAAATGAAGATGTAGATACCTTTGATAGGCTTCTATTTTCACATCTAGGGCATGTACTAAGAAATACCTTTCGCGCTACATTTTTGTTTCTCTCACGTGCTTATCTTCATAGAAAATCTTCACATGATTCAACCGCAAGATATGAGCAAAAGCTTGCATGGGCATCTGCTAAATTCGCCTTTTTAAGTGATGTAGCCTTAGGACTTTTAGGTGCAAATCTTAAACGAAGAGAATCTGTATCGGGACGTTTTGGAGATATACTCTCGCAGATGTATATGATGACATGTACACTTAAGCGTTTTAAGGAAGAGGGTAGTCGTAAGGATGATGAGGTTTTACTTCGTGTTGCAATGGAAAATGGATTTCTTAAAATAGATGAAGCTTTTTTAGGAATCTATGCAAATCTCTCTACTGGAATACTTTCTTATATTTTTAGAATCAATGCACTCTTAAGTAGACTTAACCCTATCGCCTGCCCAATTAAAGACAAAGACTTACATGAAATTACAAATATGCTCAGTAATGATAAGAGTGCTCTTGATAGAGTTTGCACAAATATTTTTTATTCAAAAAGACTGAAAGAACTAGCAGAAGCTGCAGAGTTGATGAAAGGGGTAAAAAAGATTTTAAAAAAAGTAAAAAAATCAGGGCTTGATTCACTAGACAAAAATGAAGCGCTACTACTAAAGCAAGCATATGAAATGCAAAAAAAAGTAATAGCAGTAGATTCATTTACAGATAAAGAATATTTTAAATAGGAAGTTCTCAATGTTAAGGTTTGTATTACATATCTCTTTATGGGTTATTACTCTTATTAAAAAAATAATTGGTACTAACATTACTAGTAGTGGAGATTTACCTAAAAATAGTTCCATTCTCTTTTTATCTAATCATTTTACTCGATTTGAAACCTTTCTTGTTCCCTTTGTACTCTATAATAAGTATCGCCATGTATCACGCTCTTTAGGGGATGATTCTGTTTTTGTTGGTATTCTTGGAAAGTATATGAAACTCGCAGGTACCATCTCTACAAAAAACTTTAATAAAGATACGATTATCACAAACGATTTAATTTCAGCAGATGCGGATTGGGTTATTTATCCTGAGGGATATATGGTTAAAAATAAACGTATTACCTTTGATAATGAAGAGTTTAATATCCATACAAAATACAAAGATGGTCCTATTTTTACAGGTGCTGCAGTCTTAGCACTTAAGGCGGAACTTGCAAGATCTGAGTTAAAAGACACAGAAAATCAAGGTGTTAGTATTGTTCCTCTAACTATAACTTATTATCCTATTCGTCCGGGTAAAAGTCGTTTGTTACTTCTCTTTGATAAATATCTAAACATTAGAGGGACGCATTTTTTTGAAGAATTAGAGATAGAGTTTAATCTTCTTAGGCATTCAAATATACATTTTCACTTCTCAGAGCCTATCGTAGTCCGCCCCTATATAGAAGATTTTATAAAGGATACTAAGATTCCTATAGATAATGAAGTCGGAATCAATGAACTTATAGCGAAAAAGAGACAAATAATTACAAATGATGTTATGAAAAAAGTTTATGGTAACTTACAAATAAACTTTGACCATATCTTTATACTCTCTCTTGTTACTATGCCAACGCTTAAAGTATGTCCTAGTTATCTTAAAACCCTGATTTATAAAAATGCTAGGTCTTTAAGAGAGATGAAGGGTTTAAAAATTCATTCTCAAATTCAACATGAACTTTTTCCACTTATACTTAAAGATGATTATCAACCATTTCTATCTGCCCTTAACTTAGCACAAGAGCAAAAAATACTCTATAAAGATAGCGAAGGTGATTATCTTTTTGATAAAAACTTACTTGAAAAAGAGTATGACTTCAATAAAATACGGGTTAAAAATACGCTACAAGTGATTTTAAATGAAATAAAATGGCAAAAAGATATTGTTAAAATTGCGTACGAAAATGCAAAATTTAAAGAAAAAGAGCTTAGAAAAGATAATTTTAATTACTTAAAAAATGAAGAACGAAATACCTTTGAAAAAGAGTATCTTTTATATCATAGATCTACTCCAAAAAATGATGCTATTGGTAGTCCTATTATATTGTTTGATAAATCCAATACTATTGGTTTTGTCTTTGCACATGGATATATGGCAAATCCAGAAGAAGCTAGGTTCCTTGCTGAGTATCTTTTTGACAAGGGTATTAATGTCTACATGTCAAGTTTCACCACGTTGTACCATTTCAAAAGCAATATCTTGAAACACATCTGGTAAAATCTTAAATATTTCAGGCTTCGTTTGAAACCAACTTTGAACTGCATCAAATGGAGTTCTAACTTTTAACTCTTTTCTTAAA
>JAFLJZ010000123.1 GCA_022712775.1 Sulfurimonas sp. | reverse complement strand
TGTTTTTTGCGTTATATCTTCACTTTTATAATATGGATCTTCAGTACTTGAAGAGAGTATTTCTTCTTCTCGAAGCATTGCTTCTTCAGGTACTTCTTTAGGAGTTATTTCTTCGGTATTAGATAGTATCTCTTCTTCTAGCTCTTTATATTCTGCTTCATTTAAGACACCTTCATCCCTTAATTCTTTGATTTTTTCTAACTGTTCTTCTTCCATTTTAGTATTTTGAGTAACTACTTCCTCTGCTACAACACCTTGTCCTACAACTTCAGCAGTTACACCTTCAACAGCTTCTTCTTGGACAGTATTTCTTGAAACAACACTTTGCGTGTCTGGAATCATAAAAGCATACCAACTCTCAGTTCCATCACCTTCAAACCATTCTCTATACCAAACAGTATTGGCTCTTTCTATTTTATTCCAATCAATCCAATCCTGTGGTTTAATATCTTTATAATACGCCGCACTTTTTGGCTTATCTAAACGAGTATACAAATCTACTATCATTTCATTAAGAACAGCTTCTGCCATTCGTAGATTTGTCATCATATGGTCAACAACAGGGTAGTACATAGAACGGGGATAGCTTCTTTTAAACAGTGCCCCCTCTTTTAAAGCTTCTTGGATAAGCACCTGATCTCTTCTGGGATTTGGAAGCGCTAAATATTTTGCTTTAATTTTCATGAACTCTGCAAACTCTTTTTCATTTGTATTTGCATATCTTTTTACATACTCATTAGAAAAGTGCTCACTTAGTACATACTCTTCATAATGCATATGGGCTATAGATAAAATAAGAGTAGCTTCTGGTAGAAGTGGTGATCCAATATGTTCACCTTGGAGAGAACTATAAAAACTATCTGCTTTTTCTAAATCAGCATCTGCAATAGATTCAATAATCTTTCCATACCAGTATACTGCTGGTTTATTGTATTCATCAACATCTTTTGAACATCCACCAAAAATAAATATTGTAGCTAATATCGTTAATAAAAATTTTGTTTTAAATCTCATAGAGTATAGTCCTGTTTTGGTATTAATTTCTTATTCTACCCAAAAGAGTTAACTCTATGATTAAAGTGGGTACATTTTATGCTTTAAGTGCTACAATAAAGAAAAAAAATCACAAAAGGTTTTAAATGAAATTTGATATTAGTGTACCTCTTTTAGGCTTCGAAGATATTACGCAAGTAGAACTAGAGAAAATTGATGATGTTTTTATGAAAATGCAATCAACAACAGATGAACATATTTCTTTTACTCTAATAAATCCATTTATACTAAGAGAATACGACTTTGAACTTCCTCAAAATATAGAAAAAATTTTAGGTGCTACAAAAGATTCAAATTTACTTATTTTAAATATAGTACTTATTCAAACACCTATAGAAGATTCTATTGTTAACTTCATTGGTCCACTTATTTTTAATACAGATACAAATAAAGTAGCCCAAACTATACTCTCTAATTCCCCCGAGTATAGTGTTGCAGAAAAGATATCTAGTTTCTTGAAGAAATAACCCACATGCCAAGAATCAAAATTCTTGACAACTACTTTTCTAAACACTATAATAATATATGGATAAAAAAATAATACTAGATACATTACACAACTTTAATGATAAATATAAAGATAGTGGTTTTGAGTTTATTAGCTTATTTGGTTCATATGCTAGAGGGACTGAAGATATTTTTAGTGATATAGACTTGACATACAAGATTAACTACAATAAATTCTATAAAGACAATGCTTTCGCGCAACTAGAAAAAATTCAAGAAATAAAAAAAAATCTAGAAAAACAATTTCGCAAAAAAATAGATTTAATCCCAGCTAACACAACAAATAAAATTATTTTAAGCACTTTATTAGAAGAGCAGATAATGATATGAAAAAGAGATTAGAATTAATTATTGAGAAAATAAATGATATTGAATTTTTCATAGCACAAAAAAACAATAAAATTATACCTGCTCTTGAAGATAGAATTTTAAAACCTGCTATCAGAATGCAGATTATTTCAATATCTGAACAATTTAACAAGCTCAAAGAAGAAAATGAGTTTGAACTTCTAGCACAAATTGATAAAGATGATTTAAGAGGTTTAAATGCTGTTAGAAATTTTATAGCGCATGATTATGATAGTGTAGATGATCGTATACTTGAAACAGTTTTAAGAGTTCATATACCAAAAATAAAAATTAAACTTGAAGAGCTTCTAAAAAAATAGAATAACTAAACAATCTTAGTTAAATAATATCTATTCAACTTCTTTTAATTTTATAACATCACATTTACATATATTTCCATACTTTAAGAATAGATTTTTCTTTAAAAGAGTACAATTAATCATACGACAAACATAGACTGCGACTGAGCCCTGTTTTTTGGTTCCCAATTTTTATGAGGAGTTTGATATGAAAATACTACTTTTAACATTACTTCTTTTTTTTTCAACATTACATTCTGCAGATATTGACACTGACACCTTTAATGGTACCTTTGATGGCTGGACAGGATCAGACCTTTCTCTTGATTCAGGAGATATGAAAATAAAAGGAACTACAACTGCCACAAAAACATATAACTTAGGTCCAGCTTACATCAACACGGTAGTTACTATATCTTTTAACTCATATGTACCTAATGATTGGGAATCTTCTGGTGGAGCAAAAGACTACTATAAAATTTTTATCAATGGTTCTTTAGCCCAGACATATATTTCTTCTGGAGGTGATGTAGATAAATCATTTACTGTAACAGCTGACGCTAATGGAGATCTTATAATTCTGTTTTACGCTGATGTTACACATGCTGCAAAAGAACATATTTACCTAGAAGATATCACCATTTCTGAGTATATTCCTCCATCTGCTTTTACATGTGCAAACCCAAAAATATTTACATCTATTTACAATATTAATGACTTTCAAAAAATGCTTATGATAGGAAATACTTCTCTGTGTGCTAACGATGGAAGTGGAAATTGTGAAGATCCAGGGACTAGTAACAATAATAACATTGATATGATGAATAATGATTATGATGATGTTAATGGTACCTCGGGTAATGCTGATACATTACTCAATTCATCTGCAGCTTATCTAGATATTCCAACGGGCAAAGAAGTCTTATTCGCAGGTTTATTTTGGCAAGGATATATGGTTAATTTTAATGATGCAGCAAAAGCCCTTGGACAAAGTATTAAATACAAACACCAAGATAGTGCAAGTTATGAATCTAGAACAACTACTGAAATGAATTGGGTTTATTTTAATAGCAGTAGAATGTACTATCAAAGCTATTTAGATATTACTACCTATGTTAACAACAAGGGGGGTGGTTACTATTGGGTTGGTGATATAGCTACAACTGAAGGTCAACCAACGGGAGGTAGTTTTGGAGCTTGGGCAATGCTTGTTGTATACCAAGATGATGATGAAGACTTTAGTAATGTTAATGTTTTTCATGGTTATAGCGCCTTTGCAAGTTCTACGGATATAGATAATGCTGTTACCTATGCTAATGATACTGGTTGTCCTAACACAGTAACAGGGGTTGGGACAAATGTGTCTTCAACACTAAGTGGGTTTTTAACTCCTACTGAAAACCTTGTAGATTCTTCACTTGCTGTATTTGCTGGGGAAGGAGATATCGGTCTTACAGGAGATACCGGTTCCATAACAGATGAAAATGGGGATGCTCAGATACTTAGTAATGCACTTAATCCTTCATCAAATATTATGAATGCTACAATATCAAAAAATGGTGTCTCTGTTACAAGTGGTATACCTTATTATTCTGCAAATTCTCTTGGTGCTGATATTGATATTTATGATGTAAGCAGTATTATAGGGAATGAACAATCAACTACAGATATTACATTCACCTCTAGCGGGGATGGTTATATGCCAGGAATGTATGCTTTACAAACAACGCTTTATGCTCCAAAACTTTGTTACGACTACTCATATTCACAAAACAATAGATTTATAACAGAAGTAAACGATGGGAGTCAAGCACCAAGATTAGATCCAAGAAATAATCAACAAGTGACTATAAATGAACCTATTACACTAAAACTTTTTATTAGAAATGAAGAGAGTTCAGATACTATAGCTACGAATGTAAAACTAAATTTATTAGACATAGGTGATTGCGTGGGTACTGACTGCCAAGCAGAATATATCCTAACTACAACGCATGCTTCCCCTGTCAATAGTTCCATTTTAGCACCTGTTGCAGATGTAGATGCAAATACAAACTATATTAATAATGTTGCAATTGGTGATATTACTTCTCAAGGTTATTTCTATACAAGTTTTCTTATCGATCCATTAGTAAGTGATATAAATATGTCTATTAATGCAAGGCTCGACTATAGTCTTCAACTTTATGATGGTAACGGCGATCCTCTTTTACCTAACCCAATAGAATATAAACAGTTCTTAGATTCAAAAATACCTT
>JAFLJZ010000122.1 GCA_022712775.1 Sulfurimonas sp. | reverse complement strand
ATGGCTTCAGTGCCAAATGACTTCTTTGAACCATATATGACATTCTTTTATAAAAACTATGACAAGGCATTTCTTGAGAGTGTTACAGATGAGATTACAGCTATCAAACTCTATCCTGCTGGAATTACAACAAACTCTGAAGGTGGTGTATCTTCATTTGACATAGAAGAGATGCGTCCAACACTTCAGGCAATGAGTGATATGGAAATACCACTTTGTGTTCACGGTGAAACGGATGGTTTTGTCATGGATAGAGAAGCTGAATTTATGTCGATTTATGAACTTTTAGCAACTAGCTTTCCTAAACTAAAAATCATAATGGAGCATATCACTACAAAAGCTGCTGTAGATATGTTAGACAAGCATGAAAATCTTTATGCAACGATTACAGTACATCACTTAATTCTGACCCTCGATGATGTTGTTGGAGGAATGATGATGCCACATCTTTTTTGTAAACCAATCGCAAAAAGACCTGAAGATTTAGATGCACTTTTAAATGTGGCACTTGGGGCACATCCAAAGGTAATGTTCGGTTCAGATTCAGCACCACATCCTCAGCATAAAAAAGAATCATGTGGTTGTGCTGCTGGTGTATTTACTGCACCCATTTCACTCCAACTTTTATGTGAAATATTTGAACAGTATGACAAGCTTGATAACCTTCAAGCATTTGTGAGTGATAATGCACAAAGTATTTATGGAATATGTCCAGAGTTCAAAGAAGTAACCTTAGAAAAACGACCTTTTGTTGTTCCCGATACTTATTCTGGCGTAGTACCAATGTACGCAGGTGAAGCTATATCATGGGCGATAGAGAGCGTTGACTAAAATATTACTGCTAGAAGACGATTCTCTTCTAGCTGAAACTATTAACGATTTACTTGAAGATGAAAACTTTGAAGTAACACATGTTCCAAATGGTCAACTTCTCCTTGATGTCACGTATGAAAATAAGTTTGATTTGTACCTTTTAGATATCAATGTTCCACTTATTGATGGGATAACCTGCCTAAAAGAATTACGTAATTCAGATGATAATACCCCTGCAATATTTCTAACCTCATACAAAGATAAAGATACACTTCACAATGGTTTTACTAGTGGAGCAGATGATTATATCAAAAAGCCATTTGATAATGATGAACTTATTCTTAGAATCAATGCCCTACTCAAACGCAATAAAAAAGACATGGTAGAGTGTGTTGCCTTACTTTGTCATGATTCTATTCATAAAAGAATTCTTTATAATAAAAAAGAACTAGAACTCTCTAAAAAAGAATACCAACTTTTACACCTTTTAATGGTGCATGCAAATGCTCCTGTACCAAAAGAGCTTATTATAGATGAACTTTGGAGCAGTAGTGAAACAGGAAGTGATGGGGCTATTCGTGTTTATATAAATAGAATCAAGCAACTTCTTCCAGATATGAGTATCGAAAATATTCGTGGTATAGGCTACAAACTTGTTGCATAACCTTAGACTACATATCTTTATATATTATTTTTTAACCGTAGCTATTTTTTTAGGAATCTTGCACTTTATTTTAAACATTCTACATATTGAAAATATTCTCGTTGTCGCAATAATTATGTTAGGTTTTGTTTCTTACTCCGGAATCTTCTTATCAAAACTCGCAATTGATCCATTAAGTGAATATATAAGACACCTTCAAGAACTTTCAAAAGAAACACTTCATGAATTGAACTTACCTATAAGTACTATTAAAACGAATTCTCAGATGATTAAAAAAAACCTTCAAGACGAAAAGGCACTTAAAAGATTATCACGTATTGATACTGCTTGTGAAATGTTAGAACAAAGATATAATGAACTTGACTATATGATTAAAACACAAAGTATGCAAGAGCTTCAAGAAGAACTTGATGTATCTTTATTAATCCAAGAAAGAATAGATTTTCTCTCTCCCTTATATCCTCAAGTCAACTTCAATGTAGATATAGAATCAGCAAAAATATCAATCGATAAAATAGGACTTAGTAAAGTAATTGATAATATAATAGACAATGCTATTAAATATTCACCAAATAGTAATCAAATTGATATATACTTACACGATTATGAAATGAAAATCACAGATTATGGCTCCGGTATGGATGAATTTGAACTTCTTCATATCTTTGATTATTATTACCAAAATGATACAAATATGAAAGGTTTTGGGATTGGTTTATCGCTAATAAAGCGCTTCTGCGATAAAGAGGGGATACACTTAAGTATAAGTTCCAAACCAAATGCTGGAACAACAGTTAAATTAAAATTTAAAACGTAAAGGAAAAAAATTGGTACAAGCAGAAAACCTACTACTATATGCAGAAGAAGCACTTGATTATGGAGTTATGGGGATATTAGTACTTATGAGTATTATTACTCTTTGGTTATTTATCGAAAGAATGATGTTCTATTCAAGTGTACGAGTAGATGACTATGAACATAGAGATGCCTTAGAACTTGATTTAACAGATAACATCAGTGTTATTAGTGCGATAGGTACAAATGCTCCTTATGTTGGACTTCTTGGAACTGTTGTTGGGATTATGATTACTTTTTATACTCTAGGAGATGCTGGAGCTGTTGATGCAAAGAAAATCATGGTTGGATTAGCCCTTGCACTAAAAGCTACAGCTATGGGTCTTGTAGTTGCTATGCCAGCAATCATCACCTATACAATAACACTAAGAAAAGTTGATAGACTACTTGCACAATTTGATATAGCACAAGAAAAGAAAAAGTTCTAAATCTATGCCAAAATATAAAAAGCACAGAAAAAAGTTTGATGAGATAAATGTAATTCCATTTATTGACATTATGCTTGTTCTTCTTGTAATGGTT
>JAFLJZ010000233.1 GCA_022712775.1 Sulfurimonas sp. | reverse complement strand
ACACGTTCCAAGTGTACAGAAACTTTTAATTTAATAAAAATTACTAAGCATCGCTAAGTAAAATTATTTGGTTTCCCCTGTGTCTACAATTGCAAACTAAATTATGTTATAAAAGAAAGAAATGTTTATAACATTTGTATTATAACACATTTAATTCCATATGTCAAGTACTTGTTTTTATCAATTTTTATACTCTTTTGCACTATTAATATCACCCAAATGCAAATAGTCAGAAATTAATTTACTAAAAGTAATATTGTTTTGCTTCATATAATCAGTTAATTCATAAAAGTTACTGTCATTAAAACTAATAGATACATTTTTTTTGATCCCTATATTCTCTGTTAATATTTCTAAATCTTCACCTGTTATATCAACGGGTACTTTATTATTGAAAAGATCATTAGTAAAAAGATCAAATTTTGATTTCTTTACTTTATTCTCTGGAGAGTTTTTTTGCTGCAATGTATTAGTAATGATATTCTTCTCAATAAGCATAAACTTAATTACAAGTGCTAGAGTTATACCATAGCGCTCTTTTGCTGCAACATTATATTTTGTATACAGTAAATATTCTCTTGGGCTTAAGGATGCTGATAAGGGCTTAGCAATAGCACTTCTTTTATCTACATCAACTTTTTTAGATTTACTTTGACCTTTTGTTACGTGTAATCCACTTAAAACAACATTTCCAAGAGCTTCTGAATAGACTTTATACGCGATCAAAGCTTTCTTTACGAATGATGAGAATGAAGGAAAGCCCTTGCTATCCATATGAGTTTGAATTCTGTGCTCCATCGGCATGGTAAAGAATATAGATTTTGGTTTTCTTTTTGAGCTATTATAAGCTACATCTTGTGATAATTGTACTTCAAAATTTTTGAAATTGTCTTTATAGTTGAATGTCCATTTATTTATATCGATATCTGAAAAAGAGATATCCATCTTTTTTTGTATTGCTGTCGCCGCTAAAAATGATTCATCAAATGCTCCGTCATTAAAAAGAGCAATCTTGATAAAATCGCCAATAGTCATATTATTTTCTTTTAAAAAAGAGTTAATGACATCTAGTTCATGTGTTGTAAATGAAATACTTTTAGTAACTCTTGAGGCAGAGGTTCCCTTTATCGCTTTGTACTCCTCATTTATTAAGGAAACATCAGCTTGATTTTTTTCGATAATAGATTCTATATTTATTTTTGGCATAAACTTTATAGAAATAGATGGTAATTCTGGTTTCATATCCTGACCTTTTAGATTTGTTATATATAAATATTTGAATTATAACACATTTAATAATCTATTATTTATTGTAGAATTTTAAATGCAAGATTAATTATTATATACCAACCTGTGATAATTAGATGCTTTCATGAATTTGATTTGTATAATAGCAAATATGGAGAGGTATTATGAAAGCAAAATTAAATAATAGCACAGCAGAAAAGAGTTTGAGTTTGCAAGAATTTAGTGCGTTATATGAAACGCTAGCAAAGCGTGCGGAAATAGAAGCAGAAGCAAATATTGTTTATTGGCTTAGTTCTTTGCAAGTTTTTATTGAATTATTCTGGACAAGGCACTTGGGGTTATCCATGAAGGAGCTAAAGGAGTTTGGATACATAAGTGATGTCAAACAAGTATTACGAGATGTAAAAATGAGTGAAGCTGTAGACACAATAATATATGTTGGTTCTAATCTGGCAATAGAAGATCAAAAAATAAGCTTGACAATTGATGCATACAAAACTGCAATAGAAATCTATCAAAAAAAATGCAAAGATCCAAATAGTGTAAAAAACAGAGTAATTAAAGCTTATGCTGGTAAAGAAAAAGAATATGCGATGAAGTTCTTAAATAATACCTCTGATGAGTCTCTCGCAGCTACCATGATGCAAATTAGAAATACATTTAAAGGTTTAAGTAAAAAAGAAAAAAAATATATTAAGAAGAGTCTATGCACAAAAGATGGGCTTGATGAATGTTTGGTATTTGATATTACTGATATACATAAAAAATATTTACAAATAAATGATAGAGCATAAAATGGATTTATATAATATTTATGGATTAGAGGTAAATAATTTTCTAGGTAACTCTGTATCAAGTTTAATTGATACTGCTGTGTCTTCTGGGAATGGAATTGATTTAGTAGAAAATATTTGTGATGTAGATATATTGCTGGGAAATTTTTATCTAGAGGATATAGAAATTAAAGATATTATACTTCATAATTATGAAGCATTGTTGATGAAGATTGCTCGAAATTTGATTGAAGGTGGATTTGCATCTTCTGATCAAGTTTATAATAATAAATCTGTTTTAGATTTTGTTTGTGGAAGCCATGGATATCATAATACATACGAAGTTATAAAAAATTTAAAACGTTCTGAATTAAATATGTTAATTGCATTAATATCTGCTTGTAATATAGCGAAACCTTGTGGATTAAATAATTTAACAATTGGAATTAGCTTGGAGGAGGGCAATTGGAAAAATTCTTCTGTCCTACCTGTAAAAATTAGTAAAATTGTAGAAGCTTACTCTATGTATCATAAATCAGAAAGAGAGATGATTGATAAAAGTATAATTATTGTTCCATCATACTTTTGGATCCAAAAAATTCGAGACTGTTCATAATGTGTAGCACTATCTCTTATTTCTAATGGACTTATTCCATTTTCTCTTTCCACTGCTTACGCAGTCAGTATAATCTTATTTAGTACTCAAAGAAAATACTCTTATCTATCCAAAC
>JAFLJZ010000121.1 GCA_022712775.1 Sulfurimonas sp. | reverse complement strand
TCTAGTTCAACTTTTGGAGTAAGTGCTGCTACGGAATCTATTACGATTAAATCAACTGCCCCACTTCTAGCTATAGTTTCAACAATATCAAGAGCTTGTTCTCCATAATCAGGTTGAGAAACAAGAAGATTATCAACATCTACACCAAGATTTTTTGCATAGACTACATCAAGAGCATGTTCAGCATCTATAAAAGCACATACTCCACCATCTTTTTGACATTCTGCTGTGATTTGAAGTGCTAAAGTTGTTTTACCAGAAGACTCTGGTCCATAAATTTCAACTACACGACCTTGCGGAACACCACCAATACCGAGTGCTAAATCAAGCCCTATAGAACCTGTGCTTATTGATTTCATTGGTGCTATATCTTTATCACCTAAACGCATTAAAGCACCCTTACCAAATGCTTTATCTATTTGCTTCATTGCTAGGTCGAGTGCTTTTTGTTTATTTGCGTCCATCTTGGGCTCACTTATTTTAAATTTTGAGTAATTATAGGTCAATTTCTGTCTAGCTATAAAAAATATGACAAATTGACATATTTTATTTCTTTGAATTTTATCTTTATTTTCCTAAAAGTACTTTATAATGCTTAGCATAAGTAATTATTTATTAGAATAAAATGTTATAATCCATTTTATTATAAGTGCCTGACTATAATAAATGTCATATCTATTATAGTCAGGCACTTAAAGGGGTGTGTATGAAAAAATTTAAAGTTGCATTGGCACTAATGTTAGCTATGTTAATGTTTTCTGGGTCATGGTATGGAAGAGGAAACGATGATGACAGAAGAAATGAAAGGATTAAAGACTCTAAAGAAATTTTAGAACTTCTATATGCAGATGACCCAAAAACAAGAAATGAGGTAAAATCATCGTATGGTTATGCTACATTTAAAAGTGTTGCTCTTAATATGATGATATTTTCTGCTGAAGGCGGTATAGGAATAGCACGTAAAAATGGAGATTCTAAGGTTACATATATGAATATGGCTTCTGCAGGTATGGGTATGGGACTTGGTATAAAAGACTTTAGAATCATCTTCTTGTTTGAAAATAAAAAAGTATATGACAACTTTGTTTCCAATGGTTGGGAAGCACATGCACAAGCAGATGCAGCAATGAAAAATAAAGACAGAGGTGATGCAGTAACTGAGGCTATTACAGTTGAAGATGGTGTCAAAATTTATAAACTCACCCAAAGTGGTCTTGCAATGCAAATCACTATACAAGGTACAAAATACTTTAAAGCAAAAGACCTTAACTAAGTGAAAAAAACTCTTATAGCCCATTCCCCAGATGCTGATGATATTTTTATGTACTATGCCATTAAGTTTGGATGGGTAGGAATGGATGGTGTTGCTTTTGACAACATCGCTAAAGATATTCAGACCTTAAATGTTGATGCACTTAACGGTATCTACGATATTGTAGCTATTAGCTTTGCTCTGTACCCACATATAAAAGAAGACTATGCTCTTCTCCGTACAGCTGTAAGTTTTGGAGAGGGTTATGGTCCAAAAGTCATCAAAAAAAAAGGTGAAAAACTAAAGAGAAACTTTAAAGTTGCTCTTAGTGGTGAGCATACTACAAATGCTATGCTCTTTCGTATTAAATACCCCCAAGCTAGAATTACATATATGAATTTTCTCGAAATTGAGCAAGCCGTTTTAGATGGCGTTGTTCATGCTGGTGTGCTCATCCATGAATCTATTTTAACCTACGATTCTGCTCTTGAAGTCGAGATAGAGATGTGGGATATTTGGCAAGAATTAGCAGGAAAAGACCTCCCTCTTCCTCTTGGTGGTATGGCAATTCGTCGCTCACTCCCCTTAACTACAGCTATCAAATATGAAACTACACTTACAAAGGCAGTTCAGGTAGCCAGGGACCATAAAGACAGATTATCTAAAATGTTAATTGAACGTGATTTAGTACGAATAGATGCTTCAACATTAGATACATACCTCGAACTTTATGCAAATGATGATTCTATTACCTTAAGTGAGATACAATATAAAGCAATAGATAAACTTTTTGAAATCGGATATAAGCATGGATTTTATGATATGCCTGTAAAAATCCAAGACTATCTAATTCCAAGCGAATATACACAACTCAGAAACGGATAAATTATGGAAGCGAAACTCATTGCACTTGGTGTTGAAACTTTTAAAATGGCCTTACTTCTCGCACTTCCCGGACTTCTAACCGGTATGTTTATAGGGCTTGCTGTTTCTATCTTTCAAGCAACTACACAAATCAATGAAATGACACTTTCTTTTATTCCTAAGATTCTAGGTGTTGTACTTGTTATCGTTTTAACAATGCCTTGGATGCTTAACTCTATGATAGATTTTACTACCAATATTTTTAATATGATTCCAGATTTTATTGAGTAATATCCTCTTGCGAACAAAAAAAATAAACTTTTCTAAATATTCTTCTCTTAAAATTGGTCAAGAGATAGAAGTAGCACTTCTGGAATCTCCCTCAGATTTCAACGACAGTTATTATCTTTTAGGCTCATGCAACAATACCCTTATAGGTACCGAGCCTCCTCCACTTATGATTCTAAGTAAGAAATACGACTTTATTAAAATCCAAAATAATACGCTTATTATCGGCGGAGCAACTCCCTCTGGTAAAATCGCTTCATTTTGTAAAAAAAATAATATCGCTAACCTTGAATTAGTTTCACACTTACCTGGAACATTAGGTGGTCTAGTTTATATGAATGCTGGACTTAAAGAGTATGAAATTTTCAATCATCTTATCTCGCTAAAAACTTGTGCAGGAACTTTAGAAAAAGAAGATATAAATTATGGATACCGTTTTACAGATATTAACTCACCCATACTAGAGGTAACATTTGAATTAGAAACAGGTTTTGATACTAATAAAGTAGACATGTTTAAAAAGATGCGTTCAAATCAACCCTCAACTCCAAGTGCTGGGAGCTGTTTTAAAAATCCTGAGGGTGATTATGCAGGAAGACTTATAGAGGCTGTAGGGCTTAAAGGTGTGAGAGTTGGCGGGATGGAGTTTAGTACAGTACATGCAAACTTCTTGGTGAATCATGGAAATGGAACTTTCGATGAGGCGATACAACTTATACAAGCGTGTCAGAAAAAAGTTTATAAAGAATTTGCTATTTGGTTAGAGTGCGAGATAATTGTTTTGGATAAAAGATTTATGAGTGACAAGTCGCCACTCATAAAAAGTAATTTAGTTACTTATACGACTCGGCATTTAGTGCCTCGCTGTATTGTAATTTAGTTACTTAACAGCAGCAATCGCAGCGTCGTAGTTAGGCTCTTCAGTAATTTCTGGACAAATTTCTTTGTATGTAACAATACCAGAAGCATCAACAGCAAAGATTGCTCTACAAGTAACACCTGCAAGAACAGAACCACCAAGTAAAACACCATAAGCGTTTGCGAAGTCTTTATTTCTGAAATCAGAAGTAACAGTTAACTTATCAATTCCTTCAGCTGAACAAAAACGTCCTGATGCAAATGGTAAATCTAAAGAAACTAAAGTTACATCAACACCATCAAGACCAGCAACCTTAGCATTAAAGTTACGAGTTTCAGTAGCACATACGCCTGTATCTAAAGAAGGAACAACAATAAGAAGTTGTTTTTTACCAGTAGCTCCACCAACTACTACATCACCTAAACCAGCTGAATTTACAACCGTTACTGCTGGTGCTTTGTCTCCAACATTTACTTCATTTCCTATTAGTTCTACGTCTGTACCCTTAAATTTTGTTGTTGCCATACCAGGCTCCTTGTGTTATATTTATATAATTTGTGGAATTATAATTAAATTCAATAAATTTATTCTTATTTAAGAGACAGTTGTATGCAAGTAAGTTATGCTTAAGTAGTAGTGCTTATTTTATGTATATTTTTATAAAATACTTCGAGGAGCAATATCTAGTTCTTCTAGTGAAGTAAACATCTCTTTTTTATACATTTCTACAGCTACACGCCCTATCATTGCAGCATTATCTGAACAGTATTTCAATTCACTCAAAAGTAACTCTGCCTTATGAGGACGAAGAAGTTCTTCGATTTTTCCTCGTAGATAAATATTGGCACTTGCTCCACCAACAATAGCAAAAGTTTTTGGTTTAACGGTTTTAAAATATTTCTTTAGCTTTTGTGTTAAATGTGCTGTAGCAATATGCTCAAATGAAGCTGCTATGTCTTTATATTTAGTCTTATCTTCGCCTGCATCTAAAACAGCTAAACGAACTGCATTTTTAAGTCCTGAGTAGGAAAAGGCAATCAAAGGAGACTGAGAAAGAGGAATCGTAAAGGGATGCTTAAGTCTATCTCCATCTTTAGCTAACGCTTGAATAACTGGACCACCAGGATAACCTAGTCCCATCATCTTCGCAACCTTATCAAAACTCTCACCAAAACTATCATCCATACTTTTCGCAACTGTCTCTATTTGCGTCAAAGATTTTACTTCCATAACTTGCGTATGTCCACCAGATACAAGAAGAACAGTTAAAGGAAAAATCTCTTCTTTTTCTATAAAAAGAGAATAAATATGTCCCACAAGATGATTCACTCCGATTAGAGGAATATCAAGAGCTACAGCTATCGCTTTAGCCATCGTTACGCCCTCAACTAGGGTTACTGCAAGACCAGGAGTTGAAGTAACCGCTACAGCCTTTAAGTCTTTAAAATAAGGTTCACATTCTTCTAGAATCTTAGGAAGTGCTTCTGCATGAAGTCTTGCAGCGAGTTCAGGAACAACTCCTCCGTACACAGAATGTTCTAACTCTTGAGATATTTTTTTATGAAAAAGAAGTTTATTTGTAGCAATTTCTGTAATAGAGATAGCAGAATCATCACAAGAACTCTCAATAGCTAAAATCATTCTTCGTTTTCCCTGCTTTTTTTATCCCATATAGCTAAACCAATTGCTATAATAATAAGTAAACCAAAGCTAATTCCCCATATATATAAATCAGCACTAGAACTTGCTTTTTCTATGTTTTCGTTCATCTTAAATATTTATCCAGTATGTTTTCTTTTTGTTGAGGAATCGTAGCTAATTTTTGTTCTTTTTTTTGTATCTTTTTTTCAATAGATTCTATTTTTTTTACTATCTCTTTTTGTTCTTCTATTGCAGGAAGAGGAATTTTAAACTCTTCTAGTTGTAGCTTTGTTATTGCTTCTCTTGAAGTACCGCCATCACCAATCTCTAATAGTTTATCTTTGTATTGATAACTTATTAGAATCATTTGTACATATTTACAAAGTGCTTTCTCGTTCGTACGAATTATTGATACATGTTGATTAACTCTAGCGGGTAAATATTTATCATCAACTATACAGCATCTAGCTATAGAAGCCCCTGTTATATTAAATAAAATATCATCTTTTTTTACTGTTACATTATTTAATTTTTTAGCTTGTTCATCATCTATAAAAGCTAAACCTTTATCTGTAAAAATATTATCATGT
>JAFLJZ010000120.1 GCA_022712775.1 Sulfurimonas sp. | reverse complement strand
AAGGTGGTGGCCAATCTCGGAATCGAACCAAGGACACACTGATTTTCAGTCAGTTGCTCTACCGACTGAGCTAATTGGCCATCTTTTAAAGACCGCAATTATAGCCCTTATGTACTGAAAGTTAGCTTATATTTGGCTATTTTAAATATAGTTGAAACCCTTCAACAATAGCTTTAGCTTCCAATCCTTTGATTTTAGACTCCAAACCTTCAATAGTTTCCCCTTTATCTAGCACAAGTTCTTTTTGAAGAATTACTTTGCCTTCATCATATACTTCATTAACTTCATGAATAGTTACACCACTTAGGCGCTCTTGATTCTTTATAACTGCTTCATGAACCTTTCTTCCATACATTCCTCTACCACCATATTTTGGTAAAAGGGAAGGATGCGAATTGACAACCTTAAAAATATTTGTAATTCTTGGAGATAGTTTTTTCATGTAACCAGATAAAAAAATGTACTCACATTTTGATTCTACTAGTAAATCGTAAAGTCGGGAATCAGGGTTTTCATCTGTTTTAGCATTAACTAAATAGCTTTTTATACCGCGTTTTTTAGCATTTTGTAAGGCAACTGAATTCGTATTGTTTGAAATAAGAAGTATGATTTCTATGAGAAGTTCTTGATTCATGCTTGCCTTGTAGAGTGCATCAAAACCACTTCCATTATGTGATGATAAAATAGCTACTTTTTTCATTGTAATTTTCCTACTGCTTCTTTAAATTCGTTTCCTCTTTGTGCGTAAGAACTAAACTCATCTAAACTTGAAGCAGCAGGAGAGAGAAGGGCAACTTCATCTGATTCTAGATTTGTACTTATTCGTTGTATAGCATCAGCGAGGTTTTTACAAAGCTCTGCTTTGATTTCATAAGTATAAGCAAGAGAAGAGAGTTTTTCTTTGTTTGAGCCTATGGTATAAATTTTCACATTATGGAGTATTAAAAACTCAAAAAGTTCATCAAGTTCTACACCTTTGTCATCTCCACCTAAAATAAGGTGGATATTATGTTCTTTATAACGTTTAAGGGCTGCAATAGTTGCGTCTATATTTGTAGCCTTTGTATCATTCACCCAAAGTCTATTTCTGGAATCTCTAAGCTCTTCTTGTCTATGAGGATCAAGTTCAAAAGAGTTAATTCCCTCATAATCAACACTATCAAAAAGTATTTTTTTCACAGCCATAGCTAACAGCGCATCGGCTAAAAAAGCACCTTTAAATTTCACCTTTTTTGTATCAATGCCTAGCTTATTTGCTAAGTCATCTTCATCAATATAAGATATTATATGTGCATCAGTTGGGATATTTTTATATTTTTCAGGGATGATAGCAACTTCACCTTCTTTCATTGTCGCAAGAGGTTTTAACTTTGCTTTTTCATACTTTTTCATACTTCCATGCCATGATAAATGGTCAGGATGGATAGGTAAAAGTATATACATGTTAGGTGAGGCAATATTTGTATAGTGCATAGTAAAAGAGCTTGTTTCTAAAATCCAAATATTTGCTTCGGTATCTAAGTCACCTAAGGGTGTACCTATATTTCCCCCCGCTAAGGAGCCTTTATCTTCTAGTAAATGTTGCATCATTTGTGTGGTTGTTGTTTTTCCGTTTGTCCCACTTATCCAGATGCTCATAGGCATAGAATCTGAAAAATAATCGTATTCACTAATAAGATTTTTTGCTTTTAAGATTAATAGATTTGACGGTGGGATTCCTGGTGATGGAATTTCAAGGTCAGATTCTTCTGGATCAAATTCTGATGATGGCTTAACGCTATTTCCCTTGTCATCTATAAAAACTTGTGTACAGTTATCATCATAAAATATAACATTTTCAAGGTGCTGGGCTAAAGACTTCATTGTTTTTCCATGACCAAAAAGGGATACTTTTCTCATAACTAACGAATCTTTAGTGAAATAAGTGCTATTAAATTTGAAAGAATCGCAATAATCCAAAACCTAACGATGATTTTATTTTCAGCCCAGTTTTTCATCTCAAAATGATGATGAATCGGAGCCATTAAAAACACTCTTTTTTTACGAAGTTTAAAAGAACCAACTTGTAGAATCACAGAAAGTGTTTCTATAACAAAAATAGAACCGATAAGAAGAAGAAGAATCTCACTTTTAGAAATAATAGCAAGGTAGCCTAAAAAAGCACCAATAGTAAGAGAACCACTATCTCCCATAAATACTTCTGCAGGATGACAGTTGTACCAAAGAAAACCACTAAGTGCACCCATAAGTGCAGCAGCAACTATGGCAACTTCACCAACATCAAAGTTAGGCATTAAAAGGTAAGCACTTAAATTTGCATGTCCTGTAATATAGATGATAATCACAAAAGAAGAAAGAGCCGCGATAGAAGGAACAGTTGCAAGACCATCAAGACCATCTGTTAGGTTCACAGCATTTGAAGTTGCTATGATAACAAGTACCCAAAGCCCAATAGAAAACACTCCCATTTCTATAATTGGAGATTTCATAAATGGAATATAAAGGTCAGTGTTGAAATCTGCAAAAACATAAAGGTATGCAGCAATTACAAGTGCTGAAAGAATTTGAAAAAAAAGTTTCGTTCGTGCTTTGAGTCCAGCTAAATTTTCATTTTTTCTTACTTTTGCATAATCATCTTGAAAACCTATAAGCGCAAAAAGTACGAGTGTAAGAATCGCACCTACTGCGTAAACATTTGAAAATTTTATACTCAAAAGGGAGGCTATAATCGTAGCAGAAATAAAGACGATTCCACCCATTGTAGGAGTTGACGCTTTTTCTTTGTGTCGCTCCGGTGCCCATTCGTTTATAGGTTGAACCTTTGCTGTTCTTTGTGCCCAACGTATAAAAAGAGGCATAAGAAAAAGAGTGAAAAATAAGGCAATAAAAAATGCGATACCGCCACGAATAGTAATGTATCCAAGAAGATTTATATCGAGTGTTTGGTGAAGCCAATAAAGCAAATGTTGTCCTGTATATTTAAGTAAGAGAGCTGAAATAACTTATTTTATTTATGACATTATAGTACAATAATAAAAATCTTTCATTACATAAGGAAACCTAGTGAGTAAAAAGGCAATTTTAGTCATTACTGATGGGATTGGATATAGTCCAAAAACTGAACATAATGCTTTTTTTAACGCAACAAAACCAACGTATGATAACTTGTTTAAAGATGTTCCACATTCTTTAATAGATACATTTGGTTTAAGTGTTGGACTTCCCGAAGGTCAGATGGGAAACTCAGAAGTTGGACATATGAGCATAGGAAGTGGAAGAGTTCTTTATCAAGATTTGGTGAAAATTTCCCTTGCACTCTCAGAAAATACATTAGAAAGTAATTTAGAGTTACAAAACTTAATGAAGAAATCTGATAGATTGCATCTTATAGGACTTTTAAGTGATGGTGGTGTGCATTCACATATAGATCACTTTTTAGGACTTGCAAAAATCGCTTCAAAAAATGGTAAAAAAGTTTTTTTACATCTTATAACTGATGGACGAGATGTTTCTCCAACTTCTGCAGCAAAATACATTAAAATGGTTGAGGAAGCACTAGATGAAAACATTAGTATATCAACAATTTCTGGTCGTTTTTATTCTATGGATAGAGATAATAGATGGCAAAGAGTTAAGCGAGGTTTTGAAGCTATCGTTGATGCTAATCCAACTACAGATTGGAATCCACTAGGTTATATTGGTCATTCATACTCTATGGGTGAAACAGATGAGTTTATAGAACCAACTGCTTTTGAAGGTTATGAAGGAATGCAAGATGGTGATAGTGTTTTAACGATAAACTTTAGAAGTGATAGAATGAGGGAAATAGTTACAGCACTCGGGAGTGAAGAATTTACGGAGTTTCCAAAAAGATTGTTAGAAATTAATCTAGCAACAATTACAGAGTACGATAGAAGTTTTAAATATCCAGTTCTTTTTAGAAAAGATAGTCCAAAAAATACTTTGGCTGAGGTTATCGCAAGTAAAGGTTTACGACAACTTCATACTGCTGAGACAGAAAAGTATGCTCACGTTACTTTCTTTTTAAATGGTGGAATCGATGAGCCTTATGAAAATGAAACACGAGTATTAATCCCGTCTCCCGATGTTAAGACATATGATATGCAACCAGAGATGAGTGCAGATAAAGTTGGTGATGCTGTATTAAAAGCGATGGATAATGCTTATGACTTTGTTGTTGTAAACTTTGCTAATGGTGATATGGTTGGGCATACTGGAGATGAAGAAGCGGCTAAAATAGCGGTCACTACAGTAGATGAACAGTTAGGTAGAATCGTAGAATCAGCAAAGAAAAATGATTATGCTCTTGTCATCACTTCAGACCATGGAAACTGCGAAGAGATGAAAGATGACGAGGGTAATACACTTACGAATCATACAGTTGGAAAAGTATGGTGTTTTGTAATGGCAGATGGAGTTACTAAAGTCGATGCAGGTGGATTAAATAATATCGCGTCAACTATTTTAAAGTTGATGAATATAGACATTCCATCTGAGATGGATCACGCTCTAATATAATAAATTAAGGAATATATGAATGAAGTTTAGTGGAAATAATGTTTTAGTTACAGGTTCAAGTCGTGGGATTGGTGCAGAGATTGCAAAAACACTTGCAGGGTATGGTTTAAAAGTATGGGTACATTATAGAAGTGGAGCAGTAGAAGCTGACGCTGTAAAAGATTCTATCGAAGCTGCAGGAGGAAAAGCTGCTGTTATTGGTTTTGATGTAAGTGATGAAGCTGCTTTTGTTGATGCTATTAAGACTATCGTGGATTCTGATGGTGAGCTTTCTTATCTTGTAAATAATGCTGGAATCACAAAGGATAAACTTGCTCTTCGCATGAAGAACGATGATTTTATGTCTGTTATAAATGCAAATCTAACTTCATGCTTTACTGGTTGTAGGGAAGCTATGAAAGCTATGCGAAAGAAAAAATTTGGCTCGGTTGTTAACATATCTTCTATTATTGGTGAGACAGGAAATGCTGGACAGGTTAACTATGCTGCAAGTAAAGGTGGAGTTATTGCTATGACAAAAAGTTTTGCTATCGAAGCGGCTACAAGTGGGATTCGCTATAACTCAGTTACTCCTGGTTTTATTGCAACAGAGATGACAGAGAGTTTAAATGATGATATTAAAGATGGCATCAATGCGAAGATTCCAATGAAACGTATGGGTCGTGCAAGTGAAGTAGCCGAAGCTACCGCTTTCTTACTCTCAGACCATGCATCATATATAACAGGTGAAACACTTAAAGTAAATGGTGGGATGAATATGGCGTAATAGCCATATTCCTAATAATGCGTTTCTTTTTTCTTTTTCTTATTGTTGCAAGTTCTCTATCAGCCTTTGAGACAACAAATATTCAGTTCTTACATTCCAATAGTTTTAAGGGTGATGCCTTTATTTACGATACAAAAAATGGTAAAAAAACGACAATAACATATGAACATTATCGAACTTGGGATTATGGTGATTTTTTTATGTTTATAGATATTATGGATGGAGAAAAGTTTGATAATTCTAGTTCTGGAGTTTATGCTGAACTTGCACCAAGATTTTCATTTTCAAAAATATTAAATAATGATTTTTCAAATTCCATTTTAAAAGATGTTTATATAGCGACACAGTTAAATATAGGGAATAGTTATCAGGCATATCTTTATGGATTAGGTGTTAATTTAGAAGTTCCTTTGTTGAATTTTTTTGTTTTAAATATGTACCATAAAAATGAAAATCTTAATGAGACTAGTACATATCAAGTAACACTAGCATATGAAACTGCCTCTTGGAACAACATACATTTAGAAGGTTTTTTAGACCTAACTAAAAGGGATGTTAATACGCATAATCAACTTTTATACAATATAGATAGTAATCAACACACATATATTGGTATAGAATGGCTCTACTATGATTATAGCTATAAGTCTAGTTATGCAAAAACAAGTGTTATTCAGGCTATGATAAAGTATAAATTTTAGATACTTTTGATAAAATTATGATAATAATAAAGAAATAGGAATTTTTAATGGATAATCTAAGTAATGTAGAAAAGTTAAGTGAAAAAGTATCGCAAATAGTTCAACAATACCACTCTTTAAAAGGTAAGAATGAGATGATACGTAATGAGCTTGTAGCACTTAAAGCAGAAAAAGAGATTAAAGATCAAGAGATAACTAGACTTGCTGATGAAAATGCGATGAAAGATTTAGAGATAGAAGAAATTGTAAATAAAATAGAAAGTATCTTAGGCTAAAAATTTATGACTAAAAAAATAGGTTTACATATAGGTGGTCGCCGTTTTGATGTTGATGTTGAAGATGAATTTGCTTTGTTTTTGGAACATCAAATGTCTAAGGACTTTAATATAGAAGGCAACAATGACTTAAAACTTTTACTCCAAGCATATGTAAGAAAAAACCATGAAATATACATGCAAGAGAGAAAAATAGAAGAAATTACAAAAAAACTAGATAATTTAGAATAGTATAAGCTAAAAGTGCTATAATTTCATTCTCTCAAAACAGAGATGGTGTGCGCTCGTAGCTCAGCTGGATAGAGCATCGGTTTGCGGTACCGAAGGTCACAGGTTCGACTCCTGTCGGGCGCACCATACTTACAAATATCGCGGAATAGAGCAGTTCGGTAGCTCGTCGGGCTCATAACCCGAAGGTCACAGGTTCAAATCCTGTTTCCGCAACCAATTTTAAACCCTTTATTTATAGGTTTATAACAACATTTTTTAAACAATTTTAACTCGACTTATATCCTCGTATCAATAAGCCACATTAAACACCTTTTAGAACCCGTCAACTTGTTATCTCCCTATTGTTAAATGATTAAAACAAAAAGGAAAATAAATGCCAATTAAAAATGTAAAACACAAAGAAAGAGTAAAAGTACTTTTAAGACTGTTAGACAATGATGAAAATATTGAAATAGCTTCTAGCAAAGCTGGACTTAATGTAGAAGTAGCAAAAAAATTCTTAGCTATAAACTAAGAAGCTAAC
>JAFLJZ010000119.1 GCA_022712775.1 Sulfurimonas sp. | reverse complement strand
ACCCACCGTTATAGAATCTACAGAGTCTAGTCCAGCTCCACCAGTTATAGCATCTTGAGCAGATACAGTTTCGTACTGAACAAACACAGGCATTTTATTTTCAGATTTTATTAATGATAGCATATCATAGCCAACATTAATGAAACCACCTTTTGCTTTTTCAGGTTCACCTAGTACTGTCTTAGAACGATTTGTTTGTGTATATACACCATAGGTTCTAAAGGCGTCTTTATTATAGTCAAAGTGAACATCAGCCATTACTAAACTAGAATCTATATATGTAGACGCACCTACCATTAGTCCATTAATACCTGTGTAGTCAACTCTTAGCACACCCGCAAGACCTACATCTTCTCCTGCACCATTGTCCGCTCTAAATGAACCAAGACGACTATCTCTTAACCAGTCATTACCTTCTCCGATTCCACGCTCAAGTTGTAAAGCAGAAAATGCACCAACTTTATACGATAAATCTTCAGTTATATTACCATAAGCCATTACACCATTTTCATGCCAAGTAGATGGAATAAGTTTTTTCGATGTATTTGGTCTTTGAACTGTTGTAAAAAGTGTAGGTTCATGTCTCTCATTGATAAGACCCATTGGCATAAGTTGATTACCAAGTCTTAGGTTAAAATTATCATTGAAAAGAAAATCAAGATACATAAACTCAACGATTACATAACCATCACCTGTAGCACCTTCTTTAGCACCACCGTGTTCAAACTCTAGTTCAACATTTAAAATGATATTGTCTGTAAATTTATAACCAATATATGGGATAAATCTATATACATCAATATTACTTCCATTATCAGAACCTTCGTTTGATTTATGGTAATAATCCATCTTTCCATAACCACCAATACTAAGTGGAGACTTAGAATAGTAAACTTTAGAAGCAGCTGCACCCATACCGTTATATGATTGTGTTGGATCAACAGTAGTGTAATTAAAACCAGTTTTAAAATCACTTGTCTCATCGATAAGTGTTTGCTGTGTTTCTTCTATAGCTGCAATCTTTTCATTAGACTTTTTAGTCTCAACCTGTGTTTGCTTTAGTAGTGCCTGTGTCATTTGACGAAGTTCAGCTATCTCTTTTTTAAGCAGTTCTATTTCACTAGCATCACTTGCATGTATGTTTGGTGATAAAGCTAAAGCTGTAACAAGAGCTAAAGACATCTTTGTAAATTTGTTGTTATACATAATTTTTCCTTATATAGTAATGATTATGATATTTGTTATCATTACTGTTTGATGAGCGAAGTATACCAATTGTGATAATGATTGTCAAGAGTATTGATAATCATTTTCAATTATAAAACTTATGAACTAGTTTTAATGATAAAGCGATATAATATATTAAAAATAAATAGAAGAGTTTATGAGAGAAATATTTACACGCAACCAAGATAATCAGGTATTTAATATAGAAATAGTTATAGACGCAGGAGAATACAAAAAAGACCACCCATGGCTTTTTAGTGTCTTTATTAAATATGATTCTGCTAATGAAGCTTTAGAATCATATGAAGCGTTTTTAGAAACAAAGGAATCTTTAATTATCGCAATAGAGTATGAAGATAAGGCAAAGTATCTAGGGGAAAGAATCGTAGATGGTTGGAGCGAGTTCTATTTTTGTGCCTCATCTGCTAAAGAACTTAACTCTCTTGTTACCGCTATGCTAAAAGATACAGGCTTTGCATATGAAAGTAATATTATTAAAGATAAAAAGTGGAATTTCTACGAGAGAGTACTTTTTCCTACAGAACTAGAGTTAGCCCATATTCAAAGTGAAAAAATTATATTTTTACTCGCAGAAGAGGGTGAAGATTTAACTCTCTCTCGTGATGTTGAACATTATATTTCTTTTTTAACTCCAACACAAAAAAATAAATTTTTAAATACACTTTCCCTTGAGGGTTTCTCTCTAAAAGATGAAATAAGTGCTGAAGAGTTTGAAAATGGAGTGGCTCTTGTAAAGAATCACGCTGTAACTTCAGAGGAAGTAACTAAAAATGTGAATGCACTTTTTGCTAATGTGAAAGAAAACCAAGGCTTCTATGAAGGTTGGAGTACAACACTTATAAATGATGAAGGCGAATAAAGAGAATGCAAATATTTAAAATTGTAGGTGTTATAAACTATTTACTAGTTGTATTTTTAAATGCTTTTACTGACTTAGGTCATAAAATAATTATACAAAATACGATTTTTAAAGTATATGATGGCGAGTTACAGATTATTTTGACTGCTATTGTAAATGCACTTATTCTTTTACCTTTTATTATGATGTTTTCTCCCTCGGGTTTTTTAGCAGATAGATTCCCTAAAAATGTTATTATGCAATATGCTTCTGCCTTAGCTGTAGTAATAACACTCATTATTACACTTGCATACTATAATGGATGGTTTTATGTAGCCTTTGGAATGACCTTTCTTTTAGCACTTCAAAGTGCAATGTATGGACCTGCTAAATATGGTTATATTAAAGAGCTTTTTGGAGTTCAAAATATCACAGCGGGAAATGGAGCTGTTCAAGCAGTTACAACTATCGCGATTTTAGGTGGAATTATCTTTTATACGATTTTATTTGAAAATCAACTAGGAGATAATTTTACTACAAAAGAAGATGTGCTTCGTGTTATTGCTCCTATAGGTTGGCTTTTAGTTTTAGGCTCCATAATTGAATTTTATTTAGCTTCAAAATTACCATACAAAATGAAATTTAAAAGTAAAAGAGTTTTTGAAAAGAAGAGATATATACGAGGTGAGTATTTATTTAAAAACCTAAAAATTGTTACACGAAAAAAAGAGATTTTAGATTCTATCATTGCACTTGCTTTATTTTGGTCTATTTCACAAGTTGTCTTAGCAATATTTGGAGAGTATGCAAAAAGTAAGCTTGGAATCACAAATGCAATTGTAGTTCAAGGAATTATGGCTCTCGCTGTTATAGGCATAGTAATCGGTTCTGTCATGGCTGCAAAATTTTCAAAGTATTACATAAATATGGGGCTTGTGAGTGTTGGTTCTTTTGGAGTTATGATTATAGTTTTCATGGTTCCATCTATCAGCTCTGTTACTACATTAGCCTTTCTGTTTGCCTTGTTTGGAGTGTTTTCAGGTTTAATTCTTGTCCCTTTAAATGCAAGAATTCAGTTTCTCTCACCAAGTGTGCATCTAGGAACGATTATCGCAGGAAGTAACTTTATACAAAACATTTTTATGGTTTTCTTTCTTGGACTTACTACAGTTTTTGCCTATTTAGGAATGAATGCAGAATCACTCTTTTATGTGATGGGTGGAGTAGCTGTATATATGAGTGCAATGGTATATAAAAAATACGAAATGATGTCTTTTTGGACTTTGATGAAGTTTATTGCTTCTTTTAGACATAAGTACAACTTTGTAGGTTTAGAGCATTTTCCAAAAAATGAGGGTGTACTTCTTTTAGGAAATCATGTTTCATGGTTGGATTGGATTATTTTACAAATGCCAATGCAAAGACCTATCAACTACATGATGGAAAAAGAGATTTATCATTGGTTCGGATTTCATTATGTATTTAAGACAGGTCAAGCAATTCCTGTTTCACAAAAGGCTTCTCGTGATGCTTTTAAAGAGGCACATGCACGACTAGAAGATTCTAGAGTTGTTGGTATATTTCCTGAGGGTGTAATTTCAAAAGATGGTAAATTAGGTAGATTTTTTAAGGGTTATGAACTTATACCCAAAGATTATAATGGTGTAATTGTTCCTTTTTATATTGATGGACTTTTTGGAAGTATGTTTTCAAAATACAAGGGCAGAAATAAGAAATCATTTTTTAAACGAAGAGAGATTACGGTGTATTATGGTGAACCACTAAGTAAAGAGACTTCGGCAGAAGAATTAAAAGAAATTATTTTAGCCATGAAGAAAAAATATGAAAAATAATTTTTTTCTTTTTTTCTTAGTAGCTAGCGTTATATATGCAGACACAAGACCTACTATTGCACTTGTTTTAAGTGGTGGTGGAGCGCGTGGTGGAGCACATGTTGGAGTACTCAAGGTTTTAGAAGAAAAGAAAATACCTATAGATTTTATAGTTGGAACAAGTATGGGTTCGTTTGTTGGAGGTTTATATGCGTCGGGTAAATCGCCACAAGAGATAGAAAACTTACTCACAACAACTGATTGGACAAAGTACATTCGAACAGATTTTGTTCGTGAAGATACACCTATGCGTAAAAAAGAAACAGAGTATCAGTACCAAGGTCGTCTAGGACTTGGGGTAGATGTAAATAATGATATTGTACTTCCCACAGGTGTCCTCAAACGCCAACCCATGCTTTTAAAGTTCGAAGAAGAATTTGAACATGCTAGTCATATAACAGACTTTGACAAACTTCCCATCCCTTTTCGCGCAGTTGCTACGAACATAAAAAATGGTGATGCAGTTATTTTAAAATCTGGTTCTCTTTCACAATCTGTTTATGCATCTAGCTCGATTCCAGGTGGTTTTCAGCCAATAAATATAGATGAAATTGATTTAGTTGATGGTGGGGTTAGTGATAATATGCCAATAGGCGTAGCAAAAAAAATGGGAGCTGATATCATCATAGCAGTTGATGTAAGTGAAAATTTTGATGCTAACCTAAATGTAAACTCTTATCTTGTAGTAATGGGACAACTTATAAATATTTTAATGCGTAAAAATGCAAACGAATCTATAGCAACCCTAAGTGATAAAGATATTTTAATTACTCCAGACCTAAGTGGTTTTGGTGGTTTAGATGCTGATAAATATAAAGCAATTATACAAACAGGTGTTAAAGTTACAGATGAACTTTATGAGAGTAAACTACAGCATTTATCTATAAAGACTAAAGAATATGCTTTATATAAGAAAGAACATAAACTCCAAGAAGTAACTTCAACAGAAGTAATAGATGACATAGTTATCAATAATCCAACATATATTAGTGATGATGTAATTCTAAGTAAATTAAGCATAACGATTGGAGATGCACTCGATCGTGATATTCTGCGAGAAGATATTTTACATATTTATAATATGGGAGTATTTGATAAGATTGAGCATAAAGTAGTTCAAAAGAATGGAAAAAATATTTTAGAAATTACCACAACCCCAAGTTGGGATAACCATGGAGAAATTCGTTTTGCATTTGGTTTAGAAGATGATTTTGATGGTCATTCTGCATATTCTTTAGGGCTTGGGTATACAATGTTTGGTTTGAATAAGTATGGAGGAGAGTGGAAAAATGACTTTGAAATTGGTCGAAGAAAAAAAGCGTATACCGAATTTTACCAGCCTTTAAATGCTACACAGAACTTTTATTTCAAATCTTCTATAAGTTTTGAAAAAATAAATGAATTGATACCCGTTGCTACATTTTTTAATACAAACAATAAAGGAACTATAGAAGTTGATGCGCGACGCTATGGAACAACTGTGGCTTTTGGAACACATATGTTTAGAGATTATGAATTGGAAATCGGGGCTTCAGCCTTTAATGATACTGCAGATATTGACCTATTAAGTGTAGATATGCAAAATGATGCACGACCAATTTATGCATCTTTAAAAATAGATAATCTTGATAACCTTAATTTTCCAAATACAGGTGCTAAACTAGATGTAACTTTGACAAAAGATATGAAGAGTTTTGGAAGCGATTATGATTATGAACAAATTTCCATAGACTTAGAAAAGCCTTTTACATACGGTGTACATAATATTACGACATACTTGAAATATGGTGCTACTTATGAGCAAAATGAACAAATGTCTATATCTGGAAGCTTTAATCTGGGCGGTTTATTTAACTTATCTGGTTATGTTCCATACTCTTTAGTCAATGAAAATGTATTTTTAGGTGTAGTTAAGTATAGATACCAGTTAAAGAAAGGTGGTTTTTTCGGTTCTTTAAATGCCCCAATTTATGCAGGGTTTAGTGTGGAGATTGGAAACACATGGGCTTATGGAGAAAGTGTAAGCTATGATATGATGCATAAAGCAGGGAGTGTATATATAGCAGTAGATACAATTCTAGGACCAATCTATTTTGCATACGGTTTTAGTGATTCTAAAAATAGAGCTACTTATTTATACTTAGGGGAGAAATTTTAATGCTAACAACTTTGAT
>JAFLJZ010000118.1 GCA_022712775.1 Sulfurimonas sp. | reverse complement strand
CCACCACCTTTTAAAGACTTTTATTATTATGGCCAATTAGCTCAGTCGGTAGAGCAACTGACTGAAAATCAGTGTGTCCTTGGTTCGATTCCGAGATTGGCCACCACCTCACCATCTAATACAATCCAAATAAGCCTAAAAAAACTTAACTACGACCTTTAAAGCGCTTTGCTCCTCTAACTCAAACTAGTCCACATTAGCCACATCTAAGAGTTTATGTTACTTTTGCTATTCTCCTCTTCTATAGTTTCATAAAAAAATAGCAAAAAATAGCAAAAAATAAAAATAGGTGCATTTAAATAAGTGTTTTATGATTATAGTGTGAAGAATGAAGTTTGGGAAAGTAAAAGTTATTACTCTCTCCTTATATAGATAATCTAAAACATATAAACAAGTATCATATATTTGTATTTATGCCAATAATTTTGCTATAATTACAAATATAGATAGATTAAGGAGATATTTTGAAAAAAAAAGTAGGTCTATATTTATTTGACAAACATATTGCTGATATCTATCAAATAGAGGATAGAGTCTATCTTCGCCAATTTGATTCCGCCGCTTTTAAAGCAAGTCCAATCTCTATTGCTAAGGATATTACGGATATAGAAACTACCTCTCTAGTTTTTCAAGAGAAAGTTGCTGGTTTTGTAAGTGATTCTCTTCCTGGTAGTTTTGGCAATGAGATACTAGACAAGTTCTTTGAGCAAAATAATAGTGGGAACAAACCTACCATAATAGAGAAACTTCTCTTCATTGGAAACCGTGGACTTGGAGCACTAGAATTTAGACCAGCTCATGAGCTTGATGAAACAGTAGAAAAAACTCTTGCATTGGAAGATGTATATGAAGAGGCTAAAAAGCTGCGAAGAGGAGATGATTTCAAATCAATTCATTCAGCTTTTCTAGTCTCTGCTCACTCATTTGTTGGTGGAGCTAGGAGTAAAGCAGTTGTTGCTATAAACCTAGATACTAATGAAGTTTATCTTGGGAGTGGAACTAAAAAAGCACCAACAGGTTTCATACCCGCTATTGTGAAGTATGATGATACGGGGGATGGAGATGAAAATAAATCTACTTATTCTAAACTAGAGTATATCTATTATCTTTTAGCAAAAGAGTCTAGTATAGATATGATGGATTGTTATCTTATAGAAACAGGGAACAAACATCATTTTGTGACAAAGAGATTCGATATAAACAAAGGAAATAAGTTACATATACACTCTTTAGCTGGACTCTTACATGTAGATTATAATATTCCTAGAACTGTAGGATATGAAGAACTACTAAGAGTGGCTGTAAAACTAGGAGCAACCCAAAGTTTAAAACAACTATTTTTACAAATGCTTTTTAATTATATGTTTGTCAACCAAGATGACCATGCCCGTAACTTTTCCTTTATGTGTGGCAGTGATTATAAGTGGAGAACTACACCAGCTTATGATATTACTTTTGCAAAGGGAGTCAAACAGACGAGAGAGCATCAACTAACTCTTAACGGAAAAGCTCTCTCTAAAATCACTCTACAAGATGTGGTAAACCTAGCAACAGAGTTTTCAATAGAGATAGAGTTTGTAAGTGATAGCATAACGAAGATGAAAACTCTTAGGGATGCAAAACTTCCAAAACTAATGCAAGAGTATCAAGTATCCAAACAAAAGCAGAAGAAAGTGCTAGAAGCTGTAATGTTAAGAGATTTCCAAGGAGAACTAGTTGAATAGTAGCAACCTACTCTCAAAACTAAAATCCTTTGAACAAGATGCTAAAACTACAAAGAAAAAAAATATAAATATTGATGCAACATTCTCTACTCTTACAGATGAAGAAATATCTTTAGTCTTGGCCCATCGTGCAAAAAAATTGAGAATAGAGAACAATCTTAAACAGAGTGAATTTAGTAAAGGTGCAAACTTATCATCTTCTACAACCTACTCTAATTTTGAACAGACGGGAAAAGTATCGCTTATTAATTTTATAAAGATTATTAGGAACTTTGGAAGAATGGAAGAACTAGAAAATATATTAAAAAGTGATATATCATCTGTGATTGATAATGCTCAAAATAATGATAAAGTAAAAAAAAGAGTTCGCTAGAAGCCCATTTAACTTTTTATAAACTAAACTTTTGATATAATTTCTTATTGCTTTATCATTTAAAGCACAATTTGGGGACGACTTGGCTTCGACTGGAGTTGATGGTCTATAGTTGCATGTCGGACTGAGCATTTCCGTTACACGGCTCACAATTGCTTAAACGCAAACAATACAGATTACCGCCCAGCTTACGCAGTAGCATAAGTTTTAACCCCCTCTTAGAGGACGGGCTGCTTCACCTATGGACTCTAGATAGATAGGATTCGAAGTATCACCCTTATGTAGATATATGCTAGGTCTGTCTCAGCTTAGTATGAATTTTGAGGCTCGTTTTGTGTAGCTTTGCAAGTTGTGTGAAGCAAAATTAAATTTTAACAACTTCTCTAAGCATGTAGACACTACAGAAACTCAGCTTTAGGACTGCGGTTCGATCCCGCACGTCTCCACCAATCAATAAGCCTCACAAACCCCACAATATAGGCTATAAAATACATTTTAAGGTTAAAAACTAAAAGTCCATTCCAACCTATTTCCAACTAGATAATTAATTCACGTCTTAAAAAAGAAAAGATAAAACTCAGTTACCGAAGATCCAGTATGTAAAATTTTCAGCCATTAACAGATTAAATTGAGTTAAAGTAATATTTTTTAGGCTAAATAA
>JAFLJZ010000117.1 GCA_022712775.1 Sulfurimonas sp. | reverse complement strand
ATGGCAGGAGGTTTTTCTATAAACTTCTTAACACTATTTGGGCTTATTTTAGCCATCGGAATCGTGGTTGATGATGTTATTTTAGTTGTTGAGAATGTTGAGGTTATTATGAACAAAGAACCTGAACTTTCTATGCCGCAGGTAGTAAAAAAGTCAATGATAGAGCTTATCGGTCCTATTATCTCTACAACACTTGTTCTTATTGCTGTTTTTATTCCTGTATCTATGCTTCCTGGAATCGTAGGTTCACTTTACCAACAGTTTGCGCTTACTATCTCGTTTGCAGTACTTGTTTCATCACTAAATGCACTTACACTTTCTCCTGCAATCAGTGCGATTATCATTAAAAGAAGAAAAAAAGATGAAGAAAAATTCATTTTATTTGCAAAATTTGATATTTTTTTCAATGCACTCACAACACAATATACAAGACTTATCACGCTCCTCATTAAACTTCGTTACTTTATGATTCTGGTAATGGGCGGAATTTTTTATCTTATGTACTTTCTATTTTCTATCATTCCTACGGGTTTTGTTCCCTCTGAGGACAAAGGTATGCTTATGGTCTCAGTAAACTTACAACCGGGGACTTCACTTTCTCAAACTTTAAAACTTAGACGAGAAGTTGAAGATATTATTTACAGTATTGATGGAATAGAAAATATTGTAAGCGTCGAAGGATATAATATTATAACCTCTGCAATAGACGGTTCAGCACTTGCTATGTTTGTATCTCTCACAGACTGGGAAGAAAGAACGACACAAAAAAATAGTGTTTTTGGAATCATAAAACAGATTAAACAAAAAACGGCTATTATTTCTGAAGCAAATATAGCTGCCTTTAACATGCCTGGTATTCCAGGTGTTGGAAATGTTGGTGGTTTTGACTTTAGAATGCAAGACTACTTGTCTGGTGACTTAGCAACTTTTGAGAGCTATGCAAATCAAATGATTCAAGCGGCGAACCAAGACCCTCGAATAGCCTATGCCTTTACTACTTTTGCCACAAACTACCCGATGTATGATATACAAATAGATAGAGAAAAAGCGAATGCTTTAGGTGTAGATATAGGTACATTATTTACAACAATGCAAGCATATTTAGGCTCTATTTATGTAAATGATTTTACAAAGTTTGGTAAGGTGTTTCGTGTTTTTGTTCAAGCAGATAAAGAGTATAGAAGTACAAAAGCAGACATAAATAAACTTTTTGTAAAAAATGTACATAACAAGATGATTCCACTCAGTGCCTTACTTCAAGTAAAAGAGATTATAGGACCACAAAACCTTACCCACTACAACATGTATAGAAGTATACAAATCAATGGAGCTTCCGCTCCAGGCTATAGCTCTGGCGATGCAATGACTGCAATGGATGAGATAGCTAAACAGATACTTCCTTCTGCGTATGGTTATGAGTGGTCTGGAATGAGTTATCAAGAAACGCTTGCCGGAGATTCTCAGATGTATGTAGTGTTTTTTGTACTCCTTGTTGTTTTCTTAGTTCTCGCAGCACAATACGAATCATGGATATTACCTCTCATGATTCTCTTTTCTGTTCCAATGGTTGTTACAGGGGCTATTGCAGGACTACATTGGAGTGGACTAGCACTCAATACCTTTGCCCAAGTTGGGCTCGTCTTACTTGTCGCCCTTGCCGCAAAAAATGCGATTCTTATCGTTGAGTTTGCAAAAGAGCAGAGAGAATCGGGTGTTGGAATTATAGAATCAGCTATTAATGCAGGAAGTTTGCGTTTTCGTGCGATTATGATGACGATTCTCTCATTTTTATTTGGTATTTTTCCTCTTGCTTTTGCAACAGGGGCAGGAGCCATAACTCAACAATCGATTGGTGTCGTTTTAATGTTTGGTATGATAACTGCGACATTTATATCTACTCTTTTTGTACCTGTTCTTTATGTACTACTTGAGACTATGCGAGAAAAATTTGTAAGCGTTGAAGATGAAATCGCTAAAAGGAATGAAATCTAATGAAAATACTTAAACTTGTTTTACCTCTCTTTGTATCCTTAACACTTAGTGCGGCTGATACATATACAGTTGATGAGCTACTTATCCAAGCATTACAGAACTCCCCTGACTTAAAAGTATATGCAGCAGAATTTGAAGCATCAAAATCTCGTATTCTTATTGCAGATAGTTCGTATCTGCCTAGCGTAAATCTTCAAGCAAGTGCGGGTAAAAATGCAAGGACAAATATACCTGATACTAATATGGTTGATGATAAGCTTTTACTAGGGAAAATCTCCCTAAAACAACTTGTTTACGATTTCGGTAAAACGAGTTCAAGCGTTGATAGTTTTACTCATGATTCAAATGCTTTAGGAAAAATAAATGAACAAAAAATATCGAATAAGATTCGTGATGTAAAATTTTCTTACTACTCTGTTTTACAGGCTATAGCTCTTATAGATGTACATAAAGAGAATGTAAAACTCAATGATGCTCAACTCTACCGTGCAAAAAGATATTTTGAAGCTGGTATTCGAACAAAAATTGATATTTCAGATGCTAAAGTTGAACTTATAAAGGCAAAACTAGAGCTAAAAGATGCTCAATACAACCTAAAACTAGCCTATGCCTCACTTGATAAAATTGTTGGATTTAAAGACGCTCATAATGACTATACCGTGTATTCTAAGGTATTAAAACTAGATACTTTGTTTTCATCTTTGAGCGATTATACTTTGAACTTAAATGATTCTGTAGAATTTGCTTATCAAAACAGAAATGAACTTGAACAATATACATTTGCTATTAAATCAGCCGAGGCAACAAGTATGCTTGCTTCAAGTGATTACTATCCAGAGCTTTACTTTGGAGCAGATTACACAAGACAAGAACTTGATAAATTTAAAAATGTTATACCCAAAGATCAATGGCAGGCATCTCTAAATCTTGATTGGAATCTTTACCAAGGTGGGGCAACAAATGCGCTTAGTCAAGAAAAAAGAATAGAAATAGATAAGGCGCACGCGGAATTTAACAGTATTAAATTAATAATCAAAGAAGAAACAACACAGGCATACATCAACGTATATAAAGCAAAAGACACGGTAGAACTTTCACAATCTCTTGTAGTAGTATCAAATGAAAAATTTGATCAAGCAAATAAAAGATATGAAAATGGACTATCAGACTTTATAGAACTACAACAGTCTCGTCAAGGTTATATTGATGCAAAAGCATCTTTAATTGTAAAGTATTACAACTATTATCAAGCGATTGCTTACTTGGATAACGCTATAGGAAAATAAGAAGCTTAAGACTTCTTATTTCTAATGAATATTTCGAGGATTCCATCGTCTATGGTAGGTACGAGGAATTCCACCCTCATAATAATCTACATCTGATACTTTCACTTTCATAACAGGGGCAACTCTATCTGCTTCAATATATTGATTAATTATTTGTTTATCACTTGAGTTATTTTTAGTATTTATTGCTTCAAGTGTTATGGGACCCATTTTGTATTCATCTTCTGTTATCGTCATGTTACCTGATAGAGAAATCTCTCCAAGATATGTTATTTTTACTTTTGTTGCATTAATAGTTTTCCAACTAATTATATAAGAAAGTTTTTTCTCAACCAATACACTCTGGGCACTAAAAAGAATGATTTCAGCCTTATTTCCTATGTCTACATTTACAGAAGGAAGTTCATAACTATAAAGAGTTGTTGATAACACTAATGCTAAGATAAATTTTATTATTTTCATTTAAGTACCTATTTTTTTTGCATCTGGTCGACTATTTTTGTAACAACTAAATCAGAAGTAACATTAAGTGATGTTCGTGCCATATCTAAGATTCTATCTACTGCTACAATAAGGGCAATGTATTCAACTGGTAAACCTATTTGGTTTAAAATAACAACCATCATAACTAAAGATGCACTTGGAAGTGCAGCAACACCAACGCTTAAAGCTACAACTGTAATACCCAATAAAATTTGATCCATCAAGCCTAACTGTACTCCAGCTAAATGTGAGATATAAAGAACCGCTACAGTTAAATATGCTGCTGTTCCATCCATTGATACAGTGGCTCCTAGAGGAAGTACAAAAGAAGCATTCTTTTTGTCAACTCCTCCAACCTCTTCTACTATTCGCATTGAAACTGGGAGTGTTGCAGCTGAAGATGCTGTTGAAAATGCCATAATTGGAGCTTCTCGGACTAGACTTAAATATTTGTAAGGATTTACTCGACCAAGCAAAGAAAGAACAATAGGGAGCGTTACAACACCGTGAATCACAAGTACTCCTAGCACTACTAAAATATATTTCCAAAGCCCTATAATCACTTCAATACCCTGCTCTGCTATAACATAAGAGATAAGACTAAATACACCAATCGGAGTAAGTTTTATAATCCATTCTGCCATTGTGAGCATTGCATTTGTAACAGCTGTAAAAAAATCTAACATGGTCTGTTGGCGATGTGATTCTAAATGCAAAGAAGCGATTCCAAAAAGAACGGCAAAAACAATAATTTGCATCATGGCACCTGATGATAAGGAGTTAAATATATTAGTTGGAATAAAACTTAGAACCATAGCTGAGAGAGAAAATTCAGCAATTTCATTTGCTTTTGCGTAATTTAGTCCATCAGCAGATACAGCTTCACCAATAGGAAAAATATTCATCACAATAATTGCTAAAAATACTGCTAAGGCTGTTGTTAGAAGATACAAACTTATAGTACGAAGACCTATTGTTTTTAAATCCTCTAAGCTTCCAAGCCCCATAATAGCCACATAAATACTTGAAAAAACCAAAGGAACAACAAGCATTTTCAAAAAACTAATAAACATTTGACCGATAACTTGTTGCTGTAAAGCAAGTTCTGGTAAAAAACTTCCAAATAAAACACCCAAGATAATTCCTAGAATCACAAGCGTATTTGTAGTTGAATATTTTTTAATTTTTTGTATCATTTATTTCTCCAGTAGTGCTAATGCACCTTTATATATTGGCTCATCTATGAAACCATATTCTTCATCTACAAAGCCTGTTACACCTTGTGCCTTGTGCATCTCAAAAAGTTTTATTATGATTCTAGCACGATTTAGTAATGCTTTGGTATCTACAAACTTTTCATTAACAAGTTTTACCTGCTGTGGAGATATACAGCCTTTAGAATTGTATCCCATTTGTTTCTCTAAATCTAACCAAAGCGCAAATTCATCAAGTTTTTTAAATTCTTGGTACACAAAAGAAACAGGTTTTACTCCCATAGCTTTGCTGGCGATTAGAAAATGAGAAAGCATATAAAGCATTGTAGGGTTATCCCGTTGCACTAAACTTTGTGAAAGCTTCATATCTGCAAACAAATCTAAGATTCCAAGATAAAAAGTTGTTACTCTTTTATCAAGTTTAAAAGTGGATAAATTATGCCATGCTTCAGAAGTTTCTATAGATAAATGAAGTTCTACTTCTTCATTTAAAAGTGCTAAAACACTTTTTACTTCTTTTGCATTTCTAATCTTAGGAACTCGTACTGCATCTGGCATAAACTGATTTAAGTAGGTTATCTCTTCATAACCACCCTCATCAAGAGCATTCACACGAACAACAAGTTTTGTATCACTCTTTGTGATTCTTGATAAAAACACAGCACATAAAGCGAGTGCAAAAGGTTTGTCTTCTTTACTTACACCATCTTCAAGGTTTAACATAATACAATCAGCTTCAAGTGTTTCTATCTTCATTAAATGCTTAATATTATTACAAGAAAGCATTAAAACAGAAGAAAAATTGTTCTTAGTATTTAACTCTCTAAATCTTGGTTTTGCCAAAGCATCAAGAGCCAATAAATCTCTTTGCTTATAGGCTAATTCTATCGCTTTTACATCATCACTTAACATTTTCTTTCTCTTGATTTAAATATAAATACAGCGCCTGAACCTCTTTTCTTGTAAGATAATAGCGTGGCATTCCACGTTTTCTTTTGTTAAGCGCTGCATAAAAAACATTAAAATCTAACTCATTGATTTTAGGACCTCGAAACTCTTTTTTTACACCTTTATGCGTGTAATTTGCAACTAGTTTCCCCTCACCATTATCACCATGACAATGCTGGCATCCGATACCTCGAGGATTTTTGTAAAGTTGAGAGGCATACTCCATAGGTGAGATAAAAGTAGATTCTCCATATAAAGAAAAAGACACTAAAAACAATACAATATATTTCATTCTCAACCTATTATAATTTAATAAGGGTATAATAACAGAAAAATAATTTATGAGGTTTAAATGCAACTCCTGGATGGAAAAAAACTTTCAAAAAAAATAGAACTAGAAGTAACAAAAGAAGTAAAAAAGCTTAAAGAAACATGTGGATGTACGCCTGGCTTAGCGGTAGTACTTGTTGGACATGATCCAGCAAGTGCTGCTTATGTTAACATGAAAAAGAAGGCTTGCGATAGAGTTGGTTTTTATTCTATCACGCATGATATGCCTGAAAATATTTCTCAAGATGCAATTGAAAAAACGATTGAGATGATGAATGACAACCCCAATGTGGATGGAATTCTAATCCAACTACCTCTTCCCTCACAAATAGATACAACAAAAATTCTAGAACTTGTAGCACCAGAGAAAGATGTTGATGGTTTCCACCCCTATAATGTTGGTCGCCTTACTACTGGACTTGATGGATTTGTACCTTGTACGCCACTTGGTGTCATGAAACTTTTAGCAGAATACAACATAGATGTTAAGGGTAAAAACTGTGTCGTTGTAGGGGCTTCAAATATTGTTGGAAAACCTATGGCATCGTTACTTTTAAATGCTGATGCAACAGTAGAAATTTGTCATATTCATACAGATGACTTAAAAAAGCATACACTCGCAGCCGACATTATTTTGGTTGGTGTCGGAGTAATTAACCTTATAAAAGAAGACATGGTAAAAGACGATGCTATCATCATTGACATCGGAATCAACCGAGCAGACAACGGAAAACTTGTAGGTGATGTAGACTTTGCTAATGTAAGTGAGAAATGCTCATACATCACACCAGTTCCCGGTGGAGTTGGTCCAATGACTATAGCAATGCTTTTAAGAAACACACTTGAAGCTGCAAAAATAAATGCAAAAGAAAAACAATCCCAAAAAGAGAATTAATGAAAGAAATACTTAAAAAAGCCCATAAATTTTCAAATTCTTGGACCGGTACGATAATAATTGTTCTTTTTGTAATCTTTTTTATCGCACAAGCATTTAGAATCCCATCAGGTTCTATGAAAGATAGCCTTCTTATAGGTGATCATCTTTTTGCTAAAAAGTTTGCTTATGGTATCTCTATGCCTCATATTCCTTTTATTGAACAGTCTATTATGCCATGGAGTGATTCACTTCGTTTTTTAGATGGTGATACACCTGAGCGTGGTGATATTGTAATTTTCAGGTTCCCACACAATACAAAACAACATTATGTTAAAAGGTGTGTAGCACTTCCCG
>JAFLJZ010000269.1 GCA_022712775.1 Sulfurimonas sp. | reverse complement strand
AGATTTTAAAATTGAATCAATATAATAAATAAAAGTTTGAGGACAAAACTCATAGGCATGTAGTTTATTTAAGGGATACTCTTCTCTAAGCATAATAGCACTTGCGATGGCTCTAAAAGTGCCACCTATGCCTATTAGTGTTTGAACATTTAATGTTTCTAAAGTACTAAGCTTTGAATCAATATATTTAATAGCTTCATTGATTCTATCCTTATCAAAATACAATTCTTTTAATCGCACAGTACCAAGTGCTAGAGATAAAGTATTTGTGACATTATTTCCATCAATACAGCTAAGCTCTGTTGAGCCACCACCGATATCTATGCTTAAAGCATTCGTTTGTTTTGGTAATAAGTTTGCACATGCCATAGCTCCAAGGTATGCTTCTCTTTGACCGTCAATAATTTTAATATTAAGTTTTAATTCTGATTTAACCAAAGAAAGAAATTCTTTCTTATTTGGGGCATCTCTAAGAGCAGAGGTAGCTACACATAAAGTTTTTCTAGCCCCAAATGATGCAATGATACTTAAGAAGTCTCTTAAAGCATCTAATGTCTTTTGCATTGGTTCTACTTGGAGGTTTAAGGAGTTTTGGTAAGCATTTTGTGAAAGTCTTACTCTACTTTTTGTTTCGTAAAGTAAGTGAAAAGAAAAACGAGAAGTTTTTTGATAAATAACCATTCTAATTGAATTAGAACCTATATCAATAACAGCTACCATTTTTGCCATTGAAAAATTTCTTTTATTCTTCTATATTTAGATTTTTTAGTTTAAATTGCAATTCTGCAATCGATTCAACATTATCTTTGTCAGGAACAATACAATCAACAGGACAAACAGAGATACAAGCTGGTTCATCATATATACTAACACATTCCGTACATTTATCAGGATCAATGTAGTAAATTGGGTCTCCCTCTTCAATCGCTATTGTAGGACACTCTTCACGGCATGCATCACATGCTATACATTCATCATTTATTAGTAGAGCCATAGAAAAACCTTATTTAATTTATATATGGGATTTATATCTAAATAAAGCTTTAGTATTTTTTAAAGTAACTTACTTTCTTCGAAGAGTACAAGATAATTTTGAATTTAATTGCAAAGAAGCTATGGTTCCTTCCACTCCATCAGGTCTATTTTTTATTTCTATTCGTGCTCCTAGGGCATCTGCAGCACTTTTTGCTAAGAATAAACCAAGTCCTACTCCAGATTTATCACCTTGTCTTGTAAATGGAGCATACAAGTCTACACTTTCATCAATTCCACAGCCTTCATCAATGACTTCAATGAGTAATCCAAAGTCATCTTGAGAACTTTTAAGAAGTACCTTTCCTTGTTTTGATGTAAATTTCAATGCATTTTGTAAAAAGTTCTGAATAATTTGATTAAGTAATGATATTTGTAAAAAAGCCATAAATCCACTTGGCTCAAAACTCATATCTAAATGTTTACCTTCATTTTCTGCAAGTAATTTAAAATTATTTGCTTTTTCTCTTAAAAAAGCAATAATATCAACTTCTACTGGTTTTTCTAGTTGTGCACCTTCTTGTCGTCCAATATTGAGAATATTAGAAACAATGATGTTCATCTCATCAATTGTCTTATTTGTCACTTGTAGTGCATCTATATACTCATCAGCAGAGCGTTTTTTAATAAGTGTAACTTGATTTTTAAGTTTGATGACTGCTAGTGGAGTTTTAAGCTCATGTGCAGTACCAATAAAAAGTTCTTTTTGGTACTTTACAAAGTTTTGTATACGTGTAATAAGGTGGTTGATAGTTTCACCTAGTGGTTCAAATTCCTCTGGTAAGGTTTCTACCTTAATAGGTTGAATAAGGTGTTCATTCATATTTGATAGTCTAGAATTAAGTGTTTTAACTGGAGTGATAAGCATTTTTGAAAGAGCAATAGCATAAATAACAACAAGTAAAAAACCAACAAGGTTTATAATAATGATATAGTTAAAAATCTTATCCAGAATTCTTTTGGTTTGTGATATTTCTTTTGTTATTTTTAAATAACTCATAGTATCTAAGTTAAATGGATAGAGTAATGTTAAATAGGTGTGATTATCTTTTGTTTTTTGATATATGAGAATATCTTTATGTTCTTTTTTGAGATAGAGTATTTCTATATCTAGTCCGAGAAACACATCATCTGCACCAAGATTCATACTATAAAGGTCTTTATTCGTAGATATATTTTTAGCATATAAAATTAATTCTTCATGCTTTTCTTCATAAATAGATTTTTCAATAAAAAAATACAAGATAGATGAAAATATAACAATTAAAGAGGCTGAGGCTATAAGGAGTTGAATAAGAAAGTTTCTTCGAATACTTCTTTTTGAAAACAAGGGCTTCCTTTAACTTTTTCTCAAAACATTAATGTTTTGTAGCTTTAGGGGGTTGTAGGGACTTTTAAGTCCCTGCAACTATAATGGGCTTTGCTCATTATAGTTAGTAAGATAATGATTAATCAAGCTCTTTTGGAAAGCAAAATCTATAACCACGACGACGAACAGTTTCGATAGTTGTGATTCCTAATGGTTTATCCATTTTTTGTCTAATCTGGTTAATAGCAACTTCAATTACATTTGGAGTAACCAGTTCAGGTTCTTCCCAGATAGCGTCAAGAAGTTGTTCT
>JAFLJZ010000226.1 GCA_022712775.1 Sulfurimonas sp. | reverse complement strand
AATAATGAAATAAGTACAGAAGGCTTGACTTTTCTAGAAGATGGTGAAGTCTTATATAATGATCTTTACCTTTTATCTGAGACTGATGAAAAAGGTATAGTGGAGTATGCGAGTGATTCTTTTCTTAAAATAGCGAATATGAATGAAGAAGATTTACTTGGTCAACCGCATAACGTAGTACGTCACCCTGAGATGCCTCGTGCTGCCTTTAAATCTCTTTGGGAAGATGTTCAAAATAAAGGTTTTTGGACAGGATATGTTAAAAATCAACGAAAAGGTGGAGGTTTTTACTGGGTTTATGCAACAGTTTTAAAATCAGTTGACAAAAATGGAAACACAAAGTACGTATCTATTAGAGTTAAACCATCTCGTGAAGATATCAAAGCAGCTGAAGCGTTATACGCTACGCTAGACTAAGAAAGGATTAATAATGGCATTAATGAAAAAAGGTAACGCAGGATCTTCAGCAGTTGTATCTTCTGGTAGTACTGATAGTAAAAGAAAACAAAGAACCTTAGCAAAACAACAACAGATTAGTGAAAGCATAGCTGGCATTTCGATGACAATTCTTGAGAATGCACAAGAGAGTGTATCAGCGATTGAACAGTTAAAGTCTTCAATGGAGCAAATTGCTACAGCGGCAGAAGAAAATTCTGGTGCAAGTGAACAAGCACTTAGTAATGTAAGTAACATTAATTCAAATATTGCAAGAATGAATACTACTATAGAGACAGTTATTTCATCAACTATAGCAACAGGTGATAATATCATGAACTCAGTTGAAAAGATTGGTGCATCTGTTGCTCGCATGGATGAAGCTGTAGAAGTTGCACAAGAATCATCAAAAAAGAGTGAAGAGCTCAAAGTTTCTTCACAAAATATTGGTGATGCAGTTGGCTTCATTGCAAAAATTGCAGATCAGACAAATTTACTTGCTTTAAATGCGGCGATTGAAGCGTCTCGTGCAAAAGAACACGGAAAAGGTTTTGCAGTTGTTGCTGATGAAACACGTGCCTTAGCTGGAGAGAGTGAAAAAAATGCAGAATTTATTTCTGAACTTGTGAACAAGATTCAAGAAAGTATTGACAATATTATCAAAAGCATTGGTGCAACGAACACAATTATTACTTCAAATGGTTCTAAAGGTAATGCACTTAGTTTAAAAATGGAAGAGTTAACAAAAATTGCTGTTTATTCTGTTGAAGCAGCTAGAAGTGTAAGTACATTTACAAATGATTTAGGCTCATATGTAGCTAAGATAAATGATGGCTCTAAAACAATTGCAGCAGATTCTCAAGAGATAGCACTTTCAGTTGAAAAAACACTCAATGGGATTGATATTCAATCAGATGCACTTGCACAAACTGAAGATGATATTAAAGATTTATCTACTTTAGCAGAAGAGTTAAAGTACTCTACTGATTCTATGAAGTCTGCAGAAGATATTGCATTGTCTGCCGATACGATTGGTGGTTCAATGGAAGAGATTCAATCAGCATTAGAGGATGTGACACAGGCTCTTAATAAAATAGAATCCTCATCTCAAAATACAAATAAATCTGCTCTTAAAAATAAAGACCTTATAAAAGGTGGAATTATAGCGGCTAAGGATATTGATAAACTTATCGAAATTGCAAGAAGAAATTTTGACCTTTTAAAAACTTCTTTTAACGATGTAAAAAATAATGTTATAAAAATTCGTGAATCATTTAATGAGTCAATTTCTCAAGGAGAGGATGCTGCATCTGAACTTAGAGTAATTGTAAAAGAGACAAAAAGTGTTGATAAAACGGTTGGAAATATTTCTAACTCTATTGTACAGTTAAATATGCTTGCTATTTCTGGTTCTATAGAAGCTGCACGTGCAGGTGACTTTGGAAAAGGTTTCGCTGTAGTATCAGCAGATATTAGAAACTTAGCTAAAGATTCAGAACAAAATACAGATAAGATTAATGATATTGTAGAATCAATGAATTCTGAAATAGATATGGTTAAAAATGATTGGAGTGACCTCTTATCTTCACAATCACAAGAGCAAAAATCTATTAATAGTCTTATTAACGACATTGGTAGAATTACAGATATGCTAACAGACTTACTTGATAGATATGCAGGACTTAAAACTGTAAATGATCAAAATATAGAAGGTATGAATCAGGTTATGATTGGTGTGAATGAGGTTCAAAAAGCAGTTGAGTTAAGTGCTCGAAATGCAATGGAATCTCGTAAGGCTAGTGAGCTTATTATTGACACAGTATCACACATCGGTGAAGGTGTCGAAGAGTTAGCTGTAATGGCGGATGAACTTCAACAAGGTTAAAAACGATGCAAATCCAAGAGATATTGATTATCAAAAATGCTCATGAGAGTTATGGAATATCAACAGAAGATATAAGCCAAATCTCAAGAGTACCCTTACTTATGCCACTTCCTTTAAGACCTTCTGGTGTTAGAGGTTTATGTGCGGTAAGTGGTAGTGTTGTTACTGTTGTTGATATGAATTTTTTACTTTCGATAGAAGAGGTGGATTACGAGGCTGATAAAAGTAGAATTATAGTACTCAATGATTCTCTCGCATCATCAACACTTCTTGTTAGTGAAGTATATAACACAGTAGAAATTCAAGAAGAAAATATTGAATACATTGATAAAGAAGATGATCCAATTATTGCTATATATAAGTATAACGATAGTCTTATTCAAATAGTTTCTTTAGAAAATTTATTTTACAAAATAAATAAAGTTGAAATAAAAAAGCAAGAGATTAGAAGTGGCAAGGTAAAAGTAGAAATAGAAAAAGAAGAAGATGTTAGTAGATTTTTGATATTTACGATGGAAAAAGAGAAGTACGCAGTAAGCATTGATTATTTACGAGAAATTATTTTAGCAGATATTGATTTTACAGATATTGCAGGAACTTCAGCGGAAGTATTGGGATTAATAACTCTCCGTGAGGAACTTTTAATTGTAATAGATTTGAGAAAACATTATGGATTTGCTACAAAAGACAATGACAAAAACCGTATTTTAATAGCTTCGTATAAAGGAAAAAAGATAGGTCTTTTAGTTGATGAAATTATAGATATTAAGAATTTTTCTTTAAAAAATATTGAGTATATGGATCAAGAGTTTAAAGACAATAAAATAGCTGGAATAATTCATGATGAAGATACTTTAATACCATTTTTTGATTCTGCTGTATTGGAAAATTTATTTAAAGAAAATGAATCTTTTATAGATACCCAAACTGAAGATACTGCAAGCGTAGTAGTAGATGAAACTGAAATGGAAGTTATTGTTTTTAAACTTGATGCAAAAGAATATGCATTTCAAGTTGAACATGTAGCAGAGATTATTGATATTGTGGATTCTACAAGTGTTGCGTATACTGCTGATGATATTGATGGGATTATTAATATTAGAGGACAAATAGTAGCAATTGTATCTTTATTTGAAAAACTTAATATTGAAACGAAGATTAATGAAGATTCTAAAATTATTGTTTGTGAGATAGATGGTGAAAAAATAGGTTTTATTGTAGATACTGTGAGTGACATATTAAATGTAAAAGCAGATGATATAAGGGAGCAAGAAGATGAGATATTCTCTCATATACTTCATCTTGAAGATGGAAAGAGGTTAGTTTTATCTATGGATATAGATGAAATTATCTCTAAAGGGGAAGTATAGTGGCTAAGAAGGTACTTATTGTTGACGACTCTGCATTAGTAAGAAAACAACTTAAAGAGATAATAGGAACACTAGATTTTGAAATCAAAATAGCTAAAAATGGTCAAGAGGCTGTTGATAAAGCAACTTCAGAACAGTTTAATGTTATTACTATGGATATCAATATGCCGGTAATGGATGGTATAGAAGCTGTAAAGCAAATAATGGCAAAACAACCAACAGCAATCCTTATGATTAGTTCTCTAACAACTGAAGATGCTACTATCACTATGGATGCATTAGATTTAGGTGCAGTTGATTATATAGCAAAGCCAGGAACAATGAATGTTGGTAAAAATGAGAATCGTGAAGATATACTTACTAAGGTTAAATCACTTGCTCGAATACCATTAAGACGATTAAAACGCATTGCATCACAACCGCCATCAAGAGAAAGAAGAAGGTCTGAATCAAGTGCAAATGTTGATATACCTACAACGAGTAGTTTAGATATAACAAAGGTAGTTCTTATTGGAAGTTCTACCGGTGGACCAGGTTTGATTGAACAGATTTGTTCATCATTGCCAATTAACTATAAACATCCAGTATGTATTGTGCAGCATATGCCTGAACAATTTACAAAGGCATTCGCTGAGAGACTAGACCGTGCGAGTTCAGTTCCTGTACATGAAAGTGCTCAAAATATGGAGCTTTTACCTGGTCATGTGTATGTAGCACGCGGTGGTGTTCATATGAATTTTGTTAAAAAAGTATCAGGTAAAATTGTGATTCGTGAGGAGAAAGAAAAAGGTGATAACTTTTTTCAACCATCTGCTAACGATATGATGAATAGTGCATGTCAAGTTTTTGGTGGAGTAAACCTTGTAGGAGTTATTTTAACTGGTATTGGTGATGATGGAGCCAATGCGATGGTAAAGATTAAAAATGCTGGTGCGTACACCCTAGCTGAGAGTGAAGAGAGTGCAACCGTATATGGAATGCCAAAAGAAGCATATGATAGAGGTGGTGTTATGGAACAACTCGATTTTATGCAAATTCTTAAGAAAATTGCTACATTGAAATAAAGGAGAATATTATGGCCTTAATTAAAAAGCATACTGCACCAGTTGTTGAAGAATTGCCAAAGTTTTCAACACTTGAGGATGCAGTAGATTATTTCGTTCAAGAAGAAGATTCTGACAAAATAGATTATGCTGTAGAAGAGATTGCAAAGTTTGATGGTGGTGGAGAGTATTTAGTTACATATATTAATAATGACCAAGCAGATAAAAAAGTTTCTACTAAAATAGCTTCTGTTATTTCAAGTATGAATCCTGATGATGCTCCTATTGAAGAGATTATGGATTTATTGAAACTTGAAAATGCTTATGTAAGAAATTTAGGAATTTCAATTTTACGAGATTTTGGAAATGCAATTAAATATTACATCGTAAAGTTTCTTATAGGTGATGATAGAGACTTGAGAATTTTTGCAATAAATGTTTTAGGTGATGTGAATTTTCCAGAATCAAGGGACATGCTTGTTGAACTATTAGAGGCGGAAGAAGATATCAATGTTGCAATGACAGCAGTTGATTATATGGCTGAGATAGGAGAAGTTGAGGATGTCTCATTGTTAGAATCACTCAAAGAGCGATTTAAAGATGATTTTTATGTTCAGTTCGCAGTAGATGGCGCAATTAAATTGATTAAAGGATAATAAGCAATGGCCTACCTATTATCTACAGATAACTTTACAAAAATTGGTGAGTTCATTTATAGAAAAAGTGGTATTTTTTTAGAAGGAGATAAGCATTATGACAAGCTTGCTAAATATATTGATATACGAGCAGAGGAGTTAGAAGTAGACAGTTTTAGAAAGTATTTCTTTAAACTTCGTTTTGATGATGCAGAAGGTGAAGAGTTTCAAGCATTAATGAATGCTATCACGGTTAATGAAACATATTTTTTTAGAGAAAAAGATCAGTTTGAGGTCTTAGTAAATAAAATTTTACCAGAGTTACATGAGACAATTCCAACATCTCGACCACTGAGGATTTTATCTTCACCATGCTCAACTGGGGAGGAGCCATACTCTATGGTTCTTCATATTGTAGAAGAAGCAAACATAGTTGAAAAAAGAGATATAGAAGTAGTTGGAATAGATATTGATTCTACTGTAATTAGAAAAGCACAAGCTGCAAAATATTCAGATAGATCGATTCATGCAATACCAAAAGATATTTTAGGTAGATGGTTTAACAAAACAAAATTTGGTTATGAACTGGGTGAAGATCTACACGGTTCTGTGGATTTCCATGTTGCAAATATATTTGATAAGGCACAAATGAGAAAGTTAGGAAAATTTGATGTTATTTTTTCTAGAAATATGCTTATATATTTTGATGATGCATCAAGGAAAGAGGTAGCGATGACATTTTATGACATGCTAAATCCAGGTGGTTATGTCCTTTTAGGGCATGCTGAATACATGAGTAGAATAGTTTCGGTTTTTAACGC
>JAFLJZ010000116.1 GCA_022712775.1 Sulfurimonas sp. | reverse complement strand
GAATCAGGAAAAAACAACTCTGAAGTTACGCTCTTTTATAAATTTATTTTCAGTGAAAAAGCAGCGAGTATATTTGAAAAATTTGGATACACAATCCCATGAATACACTACTAGCAACTGTCACACAAATACAATCGATTGATACCCTTAATATCGTTCACTTTGAGTGTTTGAATCAAAAACTAAGCATGATGAGCCTAGATTTAAACGACACTATACAAGTGGGTACAAAAGTATCCCTAACTACGAAACCCTCTCATGTTGTTATCTCTAAAGATTTTCAAGGTAGCATTAGCTTTTCTAATCAACTCAGAGCGAAAATAAAGCATATAAATAACGGTCAACTCTTAAGTAGTATTCAACTCTCACTAGAAGAATTTAATTTAGAATCAATTATTACTCTAGAACGATGTAAAACAATGGATTTAAAAATAAATGATGAAGTCATCGCGTGTATTAATGCAAGTGAACTATCTATACTAAGAGTTCTCTAATGCTTGAAATACTTCAAAACTTAGAGTTTGCACCTTTTATACTTTCTTTTAAATTAGCCTCGATTACTACTTTTATTTTGTTCATTTTATGCTTACCTCTGGCTTGGTACCTTTCACAAACTACGTCGAAAATCAAACCTTTTTTAGAAGCTTTAACTGCTTTACCACTTGTACTTCCTCCCTCAGTTTTAGGGTTTTATCTTTTGTTTACGCTCTCTCAAAACTCACCTGTAGGTGCTTTTTTTCATGACTTTTTTGATGTATCACTTGTTTTTAATTTTACTGGTCTTGTAATTGCAAGTTCATTTTATAGTCTTCCTTTTATGGTTCAACCCCTTCAAAGTGGTTTTGAAAATATAAACAAAAATATTCTCGAAGCATCGTATATATCTGGGAAAAGTAAGTTTCAAACAATTTTTAGAGTAGCACTTCCAAATATGAAACCTGCCCTTCTCACAGCTATTATCGTAACCTTTGCACATACTGTTGGAGAATTTGGTGTAGTTTTAATGGTTGGAGGAAGTATTCCAAATGAAACAAAGGTTGCCTCTGTTGCTATCTATGAAATGGTTGAGATTATGGACTATACAGGTGCGCATATTTATAGTGCTATTATGCTCTTGCTTAGTTTTATAGTTCTCTTAAGTGTTTATATCTTCAATCATAAACACGCAACAAAATTTGCTGGATTTCACAAATGATATATATTGATATAAATAAAACACTTCATGGTAGCCAGGGAGAGATGGATTTAGATGTAAACCTTAGCATTAAAGAGAATGAATTTGTAGCACTCTCGGGAGAAAGTGGAAGTGGCAAAACTACACTTTTAAGAATCTTAGCAGGACTAGAAGAGGCAGAGGGGGAAATTAAAATTGGAGATACGACTTGGTTAGATTCAAAAACAAATCTTCCTCCGCAAAAAAGAGAAATAGGCTTTGTATTTCAAGATTATGCACTGTTTCCAAATATGTCAGTTGAAGAGAATCTTCTCTTTGTAAAAAAAGATAAAAATCTAGCTAAACACCTTTTAGAAATCACAGAACTTAATGACTTAAAAAAACGACTTCCAAGTACGCTTAGTGGTGGCCAAAAACAGCGTGTTAGTTTATGTAGAGCTTTGATGAATCGTCCTAAACTTCTATTAATGGACGAGCCTTTATCAGCACTTGACCCTCAGATGAGAACGAAACTCCAAAGTGAGATTTTAACACTGCATAAAGAGTTTGGGACAACTACTATTATGGTTAGTCATGACCCAAGTGAAATATATAGACTAAGTTCTCGTGTTTTAGTACTTAAGCAAGGGAAAATCACTAATGATGGTCAGGCAAAAGACATCCTTCTAAAAACCACAGGATCAGCGAAATTCTCCTTTGAGGGTGAACTCTTAGATATTCTTAGAGTAGATGTAATTTATATCGCTGTTATCTCTATCGGACAGCAAATTGTTGAAGTAGTTGTGAGCGAGGCTGAGACAAAAAATCTTCGTATTGGTGATGTTGTAAGTGTGAGTACAAAAGCCTTTAGCCCGAGTATTATCGGCTCTTAACAAACAATTAACATTTTTTTACTATACTGCTTTTAAACCACAAAGGATACATAAATGAAAAAACTTCTAATTATCATAACAATAGCAATCATGTCACTTACATCTATACAAGCTAGTCCTGGATATGCACTCAAACATACAAATCCTATGCCAAATCTAGTACGATATACTTTAGGTAATGCCGAACTTTTACAACTAAGTAAAATGCAAGTTAAAGAGATTAGAGCATGGACTAAAGCAAATAAACCTCAAATAATGAAACTTGTAAAACTTGTTATGCGTGAAGAAAGAATGCTTTTAGAAGAGGCTCTTACAACAGATACAGACATAGTTGCTGCATCACAGAAAATGCTAGATGCACGTAAAGATATTATCAGAATTAAAAGTGCCTGTAGAGCAAATCTAAAAAAAGTCCTTAGCCAAAAACAATATGCTCAGGTTGTTGGCATTTACCGTAGTACACTTCCAAAAATGAAAAAAATGAAAAAATAGAACATCTTAGTTGTGATATAATCCTAATTAAATTACAACTAAGGCATTAAACTACAATGAAAATATTTTTTTTATTTGTCTTATTTTTATTGCTAAATACATCTGCTTATGCACATGGTATTTCAGCAGCAGATATGCAGGCAATGATTGACGGAGGTAACCTTCGTTATATCTGGTTAGGTGCAACACATATGTTGTCAGGTTACGACCATTTACTTTTTCTTTTTGGAGTTGTATTTTTTCTTACAACAACAAAGGATATAGTAAAGTTTGTAACTGTCTTTACTATAGGGCATAGTATCACTCTAATATTTGCTACTTTCATGAGTATCAATGCAAATTATTATCTCATTGATGCAGTTATTGCACTAAGTGTTATTTATAAAGCATTTGACAACAACAAGGGATTTCAAAATTATTTAGGTGTTAAATCTCCTAATTTACTGCTAATGGTTCTTTTATTTGGACTGATACACGGATTTGGACTTTCAACAAGACTACAACAATTACCACTTGGAGAGCAAAATGTAGATATGTTGCTCAAGATACTATCATTTAACATAGGGGTGGAAATTGGACAAATACTTGCGCTCATTGTTATGTTAATCGTATTAACTCAATGGAGAAAAACAGTCTCTTTTTTACGATTGAGCAAAGTAGCTAATCACGCACTAATGTTTGCTGGATTTATGTTATTGTTGATGCAATTACACGGTTATCTACATACGACGAATGAAGAAGAATTTGGCTTTAACAAGGATGAGCATTATCATATCCATTTAGATATGAAAAAAACTCAACAAAAAAACTATATACACGATAGTCTATAAAAAGGGGGGAAATGAAAACATTAATTAAAATAGCTCTTATTACAGTTGCCTTAACAAGCATAACACTTTTTGCAGGTTCTGTCCATAGTCATGATGGTGGGCACGGACACTCACACAGTAAAGTTTTAGCATCGAAGTCTATGATTGAATCAACGGCTAAAGGAGAGCTTACGCGTTTAGTTGGAAATCATAAAATTGAAGAATCTTGGGAAAATTCTCCTGTTTCAGATATGAAGAAGAAACAATTTCATCATAATACAGAGTGGGTAGTGCATTTTAAAAATACAAGTGTCAAAGATAGCAAAAAGCAAACTCTTTATATTTTTGTAAACCTCTATGGTAAGATAACAGGTGCAAATTTCACGGGTAAATAACCACTATACAAGTCTGTTTTAAACAGCTAACTTTTCTATACTAACACCGTTATCTTTTAAAAACTTGGAGATAGTGTTTGAATGCGTATGCTCGTACTCTTTTGCATATACTATTCTTTTAATCCCACTTGCTATAAGATTTTTACTACATTCACTACAAGGCTCAAGCGTTACATAAATTGTCGCATTTTCTATAGATATTCCTTGTCTCGCAGCCCAAATAATAGCATTCATCTCAGCATGAATTTCATATGTTTTTGACCATTCATGATGATCAGAAGTATACGCACCTTCCCAGTGATCATTACAGTTAATAAATCCGGCTGGAGTTCCATTGTATCCTGTACTTAATATTCTTCCATCTTTAACTATCACTGCACCAACTTGTTTTGAAACACATTTTGAAGCTGTTGCCAACTCACTCGCTATATTTATAAAATTTTTATCACTTATCATTATTTAGTCCATTTATATATTTTATCAAATCATTTTCAGGTAAAGGTTTTGAGTAGTAATCCCCCTGCACTATATCACAAGCAAAGTATCTTAACAACTCTACTTCCGCCTTTGTTTCAGCACCTTCTGCCACTATTCTATAATTTAACATATGCCCCATGACTATAATTGCTTCAACTATTGCTCTATCATCTTTATCTGATATCAAGTCCTTAATAAACTCTCTATCAATTTTAAGTGTCGTAATACGCAAAGATTTTAAATAAGAAAGAGAAGAATACCCTGTGCCAAAATCATCTATAGAAAACTTTATCCCCATCTCTTTGAAAAGATTGATATTAATCAAAATGCTATCAATACTAGATATAAGTGTATTTTCCGTAATCTCTAATTCTAAGTTTTTTGGGTTAAAATCTAAGTCCTCAAGAATGGTTCTAATGTTTTTAACACATTTTATACATTGGAGTTGTTTTATAGACATATTAACAGCTATATATTCAAGTTCTAAACCCTCACTTTGCCACTTTTTAAACTTTTTACATGCCTCATAGATAACCCAATACCCAAGTTCAACAATTAGGGGACTCTCCTCAGCAATTGGTATAAAATCATTTGGCATAATCAAACCATCTCTAGGATGATTCCAGCGAACAAGTGCTTCGACTGCAATTACTTTGGATGTTATTAAACTCACCTGTGGTTGATAGTGTAGGACTAATTCATTCTTTTTTATTGCCGTACTAAGTTCACTCTCAACACGAGACATCTGAAGAGATTCTTCTGTCATTTCTTTAGAATAATAGGTAAATCCATTTCTCCCATTATCTTTGGTCTTAAACATCGCAGTATCTGCGAACTGTAAAAGTTCCTCTGCATTCTTACTATCATCTGGAAAAACTGATATACCTATACTCACCCCTACTTGGTATGTTTTTTTCTCATCTTTCACCTGCTTAGATATATCTAAGATGATTTTTTTACATAAATTATCTATATCATGGAGAGTATTAAAATGATTTACAATAATAATAAACTCATCTCCACCAAGTCTTCCAATCAAATCATCTTCTCTAAGAAGAGATTGAAACCTTAATGCAATTTCTTTGAGAACTACATCCCCCGCCTTATGTCCATAACTATCATTAAGCACTTTAAACTTATCAAGGTCTATAAAAAGTACTGCCCCTTTGCTTTTCATTCTTTTAGCATTAGCTAAGATATACATCAAATATTCTAAAGCAAATTTTCTGTTTGGTAAGCCTGTAAGACTATCATGCGTAGCTGCATGATTTAACTTCAAATCCTGTTTCTTTTTCTCGTTTGTTATTAGCATCATAACAACCAAAGCAACAAGAGAAGATATTAAAACAAAGAATAAGATATTAAGCTTTAGACTACTAAGCATATCTTCTATCTCTTGCTCATCTAGCTTAGTAATCACGATCCATTGAAAGTTTGGATACTCTATTAGGGCAAAGCTTGAAAGTACATTAATTCCACGATAGTCTTTGATTATCGCAGTAGAATCACCCTCTGTATCTATTAAAAGATTTTCTTTAAAAGATTTTTGCATATTAAATTTATCTGGGCTTAAAATGGTGTCTGAGCGAAGCCTCTTATCACTTCCTACAAGATAAGCATCATATGTCTTGCACGTGTTACTATTACGCTTTAAAGTTTTATTTATATGATTTAAATTTAGTTCTAAAACAACGATGCTTTGAAGTGTTTTATTTTCATTAAGTATTGGCAATAATGCGAACTGGGCAAGCTTATTACAACATTTATCATAAAAATCTATATCTGTTAAAAGAAATTTTTTACTTATAAGAGCTTTTTTAATAGCCTTACTAAGATGTGTATCTTCATATTTAGAAGTTAAAAAATCTGCTTGATTAACATCATCTTTATTTGCAGAATAAAATATATCCCCTTTTGGTCCTATAAGCATCATATTTTGATATTTATAATCTTTTACAAACTGTTCAAAATAATCTGAACCCTTAATTTTAGGTGAAATAACCTCTATATATGTGACAGTAGTCTGCATGCTGAGTATAATATTTTTCATAATAACAGGGCTATACCCTACAAGTTCTATAGTATCCGTACTCCCATATTTTATATCTACTCCTGTCTCGACAAAACCTTTTTCTATAAATATATTCTCTTTTTTGTCCCCTATTTTTCCATGCTTCACTACTCTTTTTGAGGCTAAGAATGTTTTTTCTTGGTACTTGTATGTTAAATATGTCTCTGCCGTACTTCCTAAGGAAGCCACATTTTTAATTATTTTCTGTACTTTATCATGGTCTATTTCAATAGCTATATATCCATCTACACCCTTTAATGGTGTAATAACAAATTGTTTATACAAAGAAGAAGACTTGTTATACCCAATAGTTATAAAAGTTGCCTCAATCTTTTTTGGTTTTGTTTTTAGTGTTTCAAAGCTTTGAGCAAAAGACTGGGTTATCTCACTTACGTGGACATTGATTAAGTTTTTATCATCACTTGAGTATAAAATTTTTCCATTTTTATCTATCATTAAAATATTTTGTATCTCGAGTTCTTCTTTATACATATATATATTACCTAGATGAATACTCTTTACTTTTTTTCCTTTATTTAACAAACGAAAAATATTTTGGAAAGTATCTTTTTTTGCTAAAGACACAATATCTTTTTCAACAGAATAAAAATAGTTTTCTAAGTGGTTTTTTTGTAAAGCTTGTATATTTTTAATGTTCTGGCTAGATTGTTCATGTAAAAAAGAGAGTGTTTTTGAGAGTTCTTTTATATTTGTTTCTACACTTGTAAAATAGTCTAGTACAAGTTGTTTATTCTGTTTATTAATATTTGTTATATGGTCAAAGTTTTTTTGAATTGTTTCTTGTTTTGAGTTAGTATATGTTAAAAATCCAAAAATAAAAATAGGAATTACTGATGCTAAAACAATGAGATTTTGATAGGAATAAATCTTTTTTTTTTTACATGCACCTGTCTTCCCTAGTAAAAATACTTATTATTAGTTGGATGTTCGTAACACCTGAATATCTGCATTGTCTTTTAGTCTTGCAAAGTACTCGCTCAAAACACCTTCTCTTTTTTCAGCCATCCATGCAGTTGCAATTTGGCCTTTCATATTTTCAAACCCTGCATCTGTAGCTGTCTCAATCTCTTTAATATAAAAACTCATATGTCCACCTTTACCATCTGGGATGATTGGAGTAAAAGTATGTAAAGACGTTCTAGAAAGAAGTCCAGCAAGTTCTGGTGAGATTCTATCATAAGGTAAAACCTGCTCATTTTCTTGAATCGATGGTGAATAAAACATTGGACTTGCTACCTTTGCCTCTAATGCTTGTTTATTGTCTGTTTGGTAGATAGTCACATTAAATGAAGACGGATGTGAGAAATTAGCCTTATGTAGTTCATAATACTCTTGGAGCTGTGCATCTGTTGGCTGCGTCACCTTTGCATATGCTACAGCACTATAAAGTTTAGTTGAGAGAAGTTTTTGTTTTACTTTTTTCTTCACCTCAGTAGAAGTAATACCTCTAGCATTTAAAGCCGCTTCATAAAAATCATTTACACTCATACCGTTTCTTTTAGCAGTTGCTTTAATATCATCATACACTTCACCACTGCTTACTGTGATTTTTCTCTCTTTAACCTCAGCTTCTTCAAGTTTTTGACGTACCAACGCACTTATTGCCATCTCTTTTGTAAGGTTTGCGCTATACATCTCTTTTTGTATATCTGCTAAAGTTATAGCTCTATCCTTAACAACGATAGCAATGCCCGCGACCATTTGTGCATTTAAACTCATTGCGAGAGCTATACTTATTAAAATTTTATACATATTTTTCCATTTATTAAAAGTTTAGATATAGATTTTACCCTTTTTTAACCAAAATTTGCCTAAAATTCCATTACTTATTTTTAAAGGCTTATCATGGTTATTACTCGTTTTGCTCCATCTCCTACTGGATACCTTCATATTGGTGGTTTGCGTACTGCTTTACTTTCTTACCTTTGGGCTAAAAAAAATGGCGGAAAGTTTGTTCTAAGAATCGAAGATACAGATAAGGCTAGAAACTCAGAAGAGGCAACAAAGGCTATTTTAGAAGCTTTTGAATGGCTCGGACTGGAAGCTGATGGTGAAATCACCTACCAATCACAGCGTGATGATATTTATGCAAAATATATCAAGCAACTCCTCGATGAGGGAAAAGCATACAAGTGTTATATGTCTAAAGAAGAACTTACAAAACTTCGTGAGACACAAATGGCAAATAAAGAACGTACAAAATACAACGGAAAATATCGTGATTTTGATGGAACTCCACCAGAAGGTGTTGAACCTGTTATCAGAATCAAAGCACCATTGACTGGTGAGATTCTAGTGCGTGATGGGGTAAAAGGCAACATCTCTTTTCAGGCAGAAGATATTTTAGATGACTTTGTAATTGCACGTTCAGACGGTGCTCCAACCTATAACTTTGTAGTTGCAATCGATGACCATTTAATGGGAATTAACGAGGTTATTCGTGGTGATGACCACCTCTCAAATACACCAAAACAAATCGTAGTCTACGAAGCTTTAGGTTTCGATATACCTATGTTTTATCATGTTCCTATGATTCATAATTCTGCAGGTAAAAAACTCTCTAAACGTGATGGTGCTACAGATGTTATGGCATATAAAGAGATGGGCTATACTCCTCAAGCACTTCTAAACTTTTTAGTACGTTTAGGTTGGAGTCATGGGGACCAAGAAATATTTTCAATGGATGAAATGAAAGAACTTTTTAATCCAAAAGACATCAATAAATCAGCGTCTATTTATAACACTGAAAAACTTGATTGGTTAAATGCACACTACATCAAAAACACTTCAAACTCAGAACTTGCAGAATTACTTACTGCTTATGACTTAGTGCTTACCTCACATGATAAAAAAGAGATTTTACTTGATGCGCTTAAAGAAAGAGCTAAAACATTAAAAGACCTAGCAACACTCACACGTGAGATTCTTGATACTCCACAATCGTATGATGAAAAAGCAGTTAAAAAAGCCTTTAAAGGAAATGCTATTGAAGTTTTAAATACTTTTGGAGCAAAAATTAGTGCTGCTAAAGAGCTTCATCTCCCAAGTGATTATCATACACTTATGGAAGAGGTTGTAAGCGAAATGAAAATAGGTTTTGGTAAAATTGGGCAACCTCTAAGAGTTGCACTTTTAGGAAAGATGTCTGGTCCAGGGCTTGATAGCGTTATGGCGATTTTAGGTCGTGATGAGACTATGATTAGAATCGCAAATGCTATAACAGTAAATAGCTAAATTCTGCGTATACTTAGGCTAAAACTACTTTATTTTTTCCAGTATTTTTAGCCTCATAAAGTGCTTTATCTGCCCTTTTTACAATATCTTCTATTCTATCATTTTCTTTTATTTGTGTAAGTCCAAAACTTGATGTTAATTTATAACTCAGTAGCGTAAACAATACACTGTCTTCTTCAAATTTTATTCGTATTTTTTCTGCTACTTTTTGTGATTCTTCTAAAGAACTATCTATCAATGCAATAATAAATTCTTCTCCACCCCACCTAGAAATATAATCTATTTCTCTTACATTATTTTTCATAATTTGAGCAACTCTTAGTAGTACTTTATCACCTATATCATGTCCAAAAGTATCATTAACATGTTTAAAATTATCAATATCTAAAAATAAGATAGACATATCCACTTCTTTTCTTTTCTGTCTCAAAAGTTGTTCTTGAATTTTATCATTAAAGAATCTTCTCGTTAAAAGCTCTGTTAAAGAATCATAGTTCGCAATGTTTTCAAGTTTTTCACTATGTTTTTGAATCATTTGAATGATGATGAGAACGATAATAGCTGTAAGAAGAAGTGATAACAATAGGTTGAGAAAAAATGCTTGTTTTACATCATAAGTAAAATCAGATACTTTTGCCTGCACTAAAAGATAAAGATTTAACTCAGGAATAAATTTTGAATGGACTAAATACTCATCTCCATTTCTCGTATAATTAACGCTCTCTTTCTTATTTGAAAACAATTCTTCTTTATATTTATACAAAGCCTTATTTTTTTGCAGCGAGGAAAAATAGTTTTTTCCTCTTTCTTGTATGATGATTTTTCCATCTTCTGCTACAAAAGAAACTTCAAACTTATACTCTTGACGAAATTTCTTTAGCATTGCATCTATATAAGAAAGCTTTAGACCAACACCTGTGATTCCAAGAAGATGATACTCTCCATCAAAAATTTTATGGTTGATAAACATAATTAACGAATTATCAATATGCTCATTAAAATCTATATTTACCTCATGAGCTAATGTAGTATCACGAAATGTATAATACCAAGCATTTATAGCTTTTTCTTCGTTCATTTTTTCCACAAAACCCTTCGAAGAATAATAATTTTTTGTTTTTTGTGAGGCTAAAAAAACTGTATGCATTTTATATTTGTTTTTAATCGATTCTAAAAATTTTTGAATATTTCCATTTTTTTTTTCACTATGAATAAGCCAGTCTTTTAAAAAAGTATCTTGTGCCATCATTGAAGCTACAATATTTGGCTCTATAAGGTGTGTTTGAATCTCACTATAAATATTATCTGTACTCAAAGGCAGTGAAGAGTTTTTGAGCTGTTCTTGTGCATTATGTAAAGAAATAACGTAGTTCATGATAGGTAAACTTAAACTAAATACTAAAAGTAAAGTAGCAATAATAAATATGATTTTGTATTTTGAATTCATAAAATACATTTTAGCAAACTTATGTATAAGTTAATATAAAAAAGTATTTTCGATATCCTACTTGATGGTTTACTCTATATACTGTAAAATCATATTTCAAGGAATATTAATGGATTTTTTAACACTTTTTTTCACCGCTCTTTTAGACCTCTCACATGCAATGAGCCCTTATATTCTTTTTGGTCTTATTTTCGCGGGAATCTTACATGAGATAGTTCCAGAATCTATAGTTACAAAACATCTTGGAAATGAAAATATCATATCAGTTTTAAAATCAACACTCTTTGGGATTCCTTTACCTGTATGTTCATGTGGTGTTATTCCACTAGCATCAAGCATCAAAAAATCTGGTGCGAGTAAGGGTGCTACACTTTCTTTTCTTATTTCTACTCCTATAACGGGTGTTGATTCCATCCTTGCAACCTACGGGATGTTTGGGTGGATTTTTACAATCTATAGGATCTTTACTTCTATGATTATTGCTACTGTTGCTGGAATACTTACGAATATTTTTGATAAAGAAAAACCTAAACCAGCCTTTAGTGTTTCTACTTCTCAAGTTCCCAAGTTTAACTTGGGAACTCATACATCAGTACACGCTCCCAAGCTAAGCGTGGGAGCGAAGAAGCTTGAAGTTGCTCCTGTTAGTTGTTGTTCAAACACAAACCAAGAAGAAAAAAAAAGCTTTTCTATAAAAAAAGTATTTTCATATTCTATTGGTACGCTTCTTAAAGACATCTCAAAACCTCTTTTTATAGGACTTATTTTAGGTGCTTTAATCACCATCGCCATTCCTCAAAATTTAAGTGAGATTCTTATCGAATATTCATGGATTTCTTATCTTGTCGCAATTTCTATAGCCGTACCTATGTATGTGTGTGCAACGGCTTCACTTCCAATTGCAGCAGCTTTAATGATAGCTGGTGTTTCGCCTGGTGCTGCCTTTGTGTTTTTAACAGCAGGACCTGCAACAAATACGGTAACGATAGGTGTTGTAAAAACTATGCTTGGAAAAAAATCACTTTTTATCTATCTTGGAAGTATTATAATAGGGAGCATGATTTTTGGTTTAGGGCTTGATTATATTTTTTCTATAAACGATATTGATGCACAAAAGTTAGTGCATATACATGAAGAAGTAGGCAATCTTGAAATTGTAAGTACTACTATTCTTTGGACTTTAATGCTTTACTATCTTGTTAAACCTTACTTTAAAAAAGCATAAATGATAGAAAATAAAATTACACTTAAAAGTATTTTTAGGCTTATTTTAGACAAAAAACCCGCACTGATTTATGGACAATTTTTAACACTTCTTGCGATTCTAGTAAGTGTTCCTATTCCTCTCATTCTACCTATGATGGTAGATGAAGTTTTACTCAATAAACCAGCAACTTTTATAGAAACAATCAACACTATTTTAGGTGAAGGCTCTGCTTTTTATTATGTTGCTATTGTTACTTTGGCTGTCATATCTTTACGAATCACCTACTACCTACTCAACGCTGTCATCATAAAAATCTTTACTAAAATCTCAAAATATGTTACTTTTATGATAAGAAAACAACTCGTAGAGCATCTCCAAATCACTTCTATGAATGAGTACGAGACCTTAGGTTCTGGTGCGATTACAGCGAACCTTATCACCGATGTAAATACCTTTGATAGTTTTATCATCACGACTATTAGTAAACTTGTTTCAGCCACACTAACATTAGTCGCGGTTGCAGCTGTTATGATTCTTATGAATCCTATTTTAGGACTTATGATTCTCATCATCCAACCACTCAATGTTCTTATCTCTAAAAAAATGTCAAAAGCAGTTGGTAAACTAAAAAAAGATGAAAATGAAGCGATTGCATCCTTTCAAGATAACATCGGAGAAACCCTAGAACTTTACGGTCAAATCAAGGCCTCAAATAAAGAAAAATATTTCTTCTCTCAGGCAATTGATAAAGCGCAAAAAGTTCAAACTACCTCAAATGAATACAGCTTTAAAAGTGTCATTTACGAAAAATTATCAAATACCATTTCTCTTTCAATGTTTGAGATTCTTCGTGCTTCTGGGTTTTTATTGGTTGCGTACAGCGATTTAAGCATCGGTATGATGTTTGCGATGTTTGGTTATATTTGGTTTATTATGACACCTGTCCAAGATATTTTATCTATACAATATAGCTACTCATCTGCGATGGGCGCATTAGAGCGAATCAACAAAATCCTCTCTCTTAAAACAGAAAATACAGGTACAAAAAGATTAGATTCTAAAGATGTTACTGTATCTATGCAAAACTTGAATTTTTCATATGCGAACAATAAACCTATCTTAAAAGAGATTACGATGGATATAAAATCAGGCTGTAAAATAGCCCTCATCGGAGCGAGTGGAAGTGGAAAAACAACACTTGCTCAAGTTATCTCAGGCTTTTATGAAAAAAAAGAAGGCTTACTTCAATACAATAGTATTAACGTTGAAGAGATAAACAAAACATCTCTGAGAGAAAAAATATTTTTAGTACTTCAAATGCCTATACTCTTTAATGCAACACTTCGTTTTAATATCACTATGGGTGATAAATCCATTAGTGATGAAACAATCTACAAGGCACTTAAAACTGCACAACTTGAACAAATGATACAAGAGATGGAAGAAGGCTTAGATACCGTTGTAGGGCGACATGGAATCAGGCTTTCAGGTGGACAACGCCAACGTCTAAGTATTGCTCGAATGATTATTGCAGACCCAAGTATTGTTATTTTTGATGAATCTACCTCTGCACTTGATGTTTTAACAGAATCAAAACTTTTTGAAGCACTTACTCCAATTTTAAAAGATAAAACTGTTATAACTATTGCACATAGATTAAGTACTGTAAAAAATGCTGATGTGATTTATGTATTAGAATCAGGGAAAATTGTACAAAGTGGTACACATGAAGAATTAGACGCTGAGGAAGGTCATTATAATGAGTTTGTTAGGAATCAGTTGATTTAAGGGAGTAAAAATGCTGTGGACATCCCTTTCCACAATTATGTTTATGCTTGTAAAAGTGTTGCTAAGGGTTCTGTTTTAGAAGTGTCTACTTCTGCTACAGCTTCACCTAGTTCTCTCTTAGCAAAATCTATTTGGGAAATATTTCCTACATTCCCATTTTCATAAAGAAAAATACCTGAGCTTTTCATCTCGCCAAGTGTTTGGTTTGTGTTTGTTTTATACGTAAACTCACTCAGTGCAGAATCCAGGAATATTGCTCCGATTCCAACTTCACCTAATCCAATTAACTCTCTCTCGTTTGAGTCTTCATTTTTTAGCCAAATCTGTAAACTGTCATAAATAGAATCATTCTCATCTATCCAGTGATTTCCGTCTTCATCATACTCAGCTAACTCACCAAATCCATTTCCTGTGAGTGTTCCAAAAAGCTCGCTTCCTTGATTGATTTCGCCATCATTGTTCTTATCAAGTGCTAAAAACCCACTTCCAGATGCTAGTTTAGATATCTGATCTTTTTCTCCATCATTGTCTAAGTCAAAAGAAAAGGTATCTGTGCTTAAATCAGGAATTCTTCCCTCAAGGTTTATAACTAAAGGATCGAAAGTTGTATATATATCTATTGCGTTCTCAATCGCAAAACTTCTGCTCATTGAAAAGTTTAGATTTAAATCTATCGTTCCATTCTCTGTTACGACATGCCCTGATGTTGAAAATTCTAAGCTTTCATGCTCTTCATATTTTTCATAAAAGGACATATTGACATATCCATTTACATTGTCTTCCTCTGGGGCTGGTTCTTTGCCTGAAGCGATTCTTTGCTGAAGCATTTGAATAAGATTTTGAATAATACCATTCAATGTATTTTCATGATTCTCCAAATAAGAACACATACAGGTATGCTCTCTCCCAACTTCAATACCTTCTACTTGAGGTTCATCTAGACTAAAATCACCCTCTGGATAATCTTTAAAATAGGTCTCAAAACTTAGTTTCGATTCTATTATACTTCTATACTCCGTGTGTTGCGATTGCATAGCAATCTCATGTGATTGTATTTTCATAATACGTGCCTTTTTGGCGTAGGCTGTTGCTCCTATCTCTGATTAGCCTAAAATTTAGGGATGTTTCACCCGTTTAGATTTAGAGCAATATTAATTCCTAAATAAAGCTTCTACCTCCAACGCAGAGTAAAACAACTTCCTTCTCCAAGTATAGATTGCACTTGGACTTCTATACCAAACTCATCACAAATTTGCTTGACTATACAAAGTCCAACTCCAAAACCACCAGCAAGCTTTGAGCTTCTCTCATAAAGTTTAAAAATCTCTTGGAATTTATCTTCTGCTATTCCAACGCCCTCATCTTCTATACTAAAAAAACCCTCTTTGAGAGTGATTTTAATCGTGGTATTTGGCAAAGAATATTTTATAGCATTTGAAATCAGATTAGAAAAAAGAAGTTCTATACGTGATTCTACTGCTGTTAATTTAGAATCTTCTATCTCAGTAATTATATGTATATTTTTTGCCATTGTTAACTCTGAGTAATACTCTATACTTTGGAGTAAAACAGGTTTTAAAGCTAAAAGTATTGCTCTTTCTTTTTGTGAGGAAAAGTTGAGATACGCTAAGGACTGATAGATACTATAAAGTTGTTTTGTGCTTATAGAAATATTGGTTAAAATTTTCTCGTCATAGACTTTCTTTTGCAAGGCTCTTTTTGAACTCATTTTTAAGGCTGTTATAGGAGTGTTTAACTCATGAGAAATATCTTGAAGAAACTGTTCTATATGAATCATCTTATCGCGAATCGGTCGCATAAATAACTTCGATAATAACCATGATATGATTCCAATCGTTACAAATATAAAAACCATAGTTATCAAAACATTTTTCTTTAATGATTCTAGCCCTGTATGTAAAGTATCTGTTTTAACAACTACATACTCTATACTAAGGTGTTCTTGTGGAGCAGAGGAAACTAAAACTTGATATCTACCTTGCTCAAAATAATTTTTCTCATATACTTTATGTTCGTTAGATGGAATCATCATAAACTCAAATCCTGTTTCTGGATTTGGCAAAAGTAATTTTGTACCCATCATATGTGCATTTATAATAAGTGAAGAAACATTATCTCCAAGGTGTTGCATTTTATAATAAGTAGTATTTTCTAAGGCACTTTTTTGTGCTGAGTAATACCAAAACCCTGAGAGTAAAACAAAGACTAAAGAGGAACCAAGATAAAGAAGTAAAAATGAAAAAAATGATTTTTTTTCTAAACTATTCAAATCTATAACCCTCCCCTCTAACATTTACAATATGTTCTTTACCCAAAGCCTTCCGAAGATTTTTTATAATGGTACGAATAGCATCATCTGAGGGCATATCTTCATACTCCCAAAAATTTTGAAGAAGTTCATCTCCACTCACTACGCGGTGACGATTTTTATATAGATAATGTAAGCAATCGCTTTCTCTTGCACTTAATGTACTAGAATCATCTCCATTTTTAAGGACATGCGTTTGTGTATCTAACTCTATAGAATCACAAAGCTTTACGAGTGAACTTAAACCAAAATGCCTTTTAATATTTTCTATTCTTTGTCCCAACTCTTCAAGGTCAAAAGGTTTTTTTATAAAGTCATTCGCCCCAGCTTCAAAAGCATCTTTAAGGTACTTTGTATCACTAAAAGCTGTTATAAATATAGTAGGAGTTTCATCACTAAAAGCACGAAGTTCTTTTAAAAGTGTGATTCCATCACCATCTACAACATTAATATCAAACACATACAAGTCATGCTTAGAATCCTCCGCAAGACTAAGGGCTTCTTTCATACTATATGTGTGCGATACTTCATAATCTTCTTCTAGGTAATCTACTAAGATGTTTGCTAAGACTGTGTCGTCTTCAAGTAGTAATATCTTCATAATATTGTTTTAACCTCTTTGTGTTCACTTCTTAGTCTCCTTAAATCAAGCAACATATTCATCCTAATCCCCTAACAAATTAACAACTAACTTCACCATCAACTCTTTTTGTTTAGGGTCACTTGATGCTATGAGTAGAGCTAACGAGACTAAAGCATTGTCATTTATTCTTAATTCGCCATTTGGTTTATAAAGTAAGTTGTTTCTACTTAAAAATAGTATAAAAAGAAACGAACCTATTCTTTTGTTTCCGTCACTAAATGGATGGTCTTTTATGATGTAGTAAAGTAAGTTTCCTGCTTTTGCTTCATCATTTTCTATTGTTTTATTTTGGAGTGAATTTTTTATAAGTTCTATAGTTGATATTAGTTCGTTTAGCTGTTTTTGTTGGAACTGTTTTTGGTTTATAGAGTAGCCTTTTATGAGGTGCTCTTTTAGTATTTTTGTTGCCCATTTTCTAAATTTTATCGCTTTTGATGAGTTTGTTCTATATCCAACTGCTAGTATTATGTCTAAACTGTAAAATGCTACGGGCTTGTCAGAATTTGCAATGTGCATTTTTTGCACATTGCTTTTTTGCTCCACTTCATCATCTTTTAAAATATTATTTATATGCCTTGTAACAACCGTTCTATCTTTAGCAAACAGTTGGGCAATCTCATTTTGTCTTAACCAAATTGTTTCACCATCAAATGGTATTTCTAATTCTACACTTCCATTATCATAAATCTCTATACTATTTTTCATCTATAAATTTTCCTCTGCAACTCAAGGTATTCAGCTTTAGCTTCAATAATGGCTAGGTTAGTGCTTTTATATATTATAGCAAATATAACACTTCTCACAAACTCCACACACGATATAACTATAATTCTTCTACAACAACAAAAAAGGATACAAAATGACAACAATTACAAAACTATTTATAGGGCTTCTTTTAGGAGCGACATTACTTCAAGGTGCATCTTTTGAAAAAGTTGCTAAATCACGTGCTACACAAATCTTACTTACTTCTGAAAAACCATTGTCTACAGGAAACAATACGATTCACTTGAAAGTAGGACATAAAAACTACCATAATTCTACAATGAAAGTAAAAGTATTTATGCCGGCGATGCCAGGTATGCCTTATATGGAAAGTGTATCTGAGGCTAAAAGTCTTGGTAATGGTGAGTTTGAAACAAATGTAAATATCTCTATGGGTGGAACATGGCAAGTTCATATCTTTCTAACACCTAAAACTGGTAAAAAAGTTAGAGCAAAAACTTCACTAAATATTTAAAGGATACAAAATGCGCCTCCTCCTCTCTCTTGTTTTACCCGCATGGCTCTTAGCCGTGCCACTACAAACACTTATAGAACACGCAAAAAACAATCATACTTCTTTAAAATCTATCGAGCAAAGAGTTAGCGCGATTGATAATGAATACGAAATTAGTCGAAACTTCGCAGATCCTCTTCTTTCTTTAACGATAAGCGATATTCAACTTAATGATATTTCAAATCGCTCCATCGAACCAATGCAATATAATGCGATTAACCTTACGCAAAAAATTCCTTACTTTGGAAAACGTGATGCGCTAGGAAATAAAATCAAGGCTAAAAAAGAAAAAGTTAGTCTAAGTATTGATGCAATGAAAGTAAAAATTGTACGCGAAATAAAAATAACTGCATATAGTATTTGGGAAAGAGAAGAAGAGTTAAAAACAACAGACGAATATATAAAAATTACAAAACAAAATATCGAACTGTATTCTGCATTTAGTACAAGTGATTCTAAGTCTCATATGAGCATTATGTCTGCTGAAATGTCACTTTCAGAACTTAAAATCAAACAAAGTAGGTTAAATAGTTCACTTAAAGGACTCTATAAAAGAATCTCTTACCTAAGTGAAATGGAAGTTCCAAGTGTTGAGATGGATATGAAACTTTACAAACCACATCCTCTTGAGCTTTATACAAAAGTACAACAAAGAAATGTAACGTACAGAATCAAAGAAGCTACACTCAAAGAGGCAAATTTAGACACAAAAGTAAAAGAGTTAGATAGCTATAGTGACCCTATTGTAAAAGTTGGATATTTTCAACGTGCAGCTTTTGAAGACTATGTAAATATTGGTCTTGCTTTTTCTATCCCTTTATATGGGACGCAGGAACATAAAACAGAAAAATCTAGAAAACTTTCCCTTGCAAGTCAAAATGAAGTTGCTGATTTCAACAACCTCTTAGTAGCCCAAATATCAAAAGTTCATGCACAACTTGAAGATGCCTATGAAATACATAAAATCATTATGCATGAAAGCATGCCACAAATCGAGCATATGTTTGAACTTAGTTCTTCTTCTATTAAAAGTGGAGATGAGCTGTTTTTATATATTGACTTATTAGAGAAAAAACTTTCTTTAGATGAAAAAAATATAACTGTAGTAGCAGCGTACCATAAAAATCAAGCAACACTTGATGCGCTTATTGGAGAAATGAAATGAAAACTTTATTATTTTTACTATCACTTACATTAACAAACATTCATGCAGAAATAGCGAGTGTTGAACAGTTATTTAATGTTCAAACTGTTAAGGTAAAACAAGAAAGTCATGCAAAAACTATGAAAAGTTTTGGCTTTGTTAAAGTAGACCAATCACGAGTGTATGATGTAAGTCCACGCTTTGGTGGATTTATTGAAAAACTATACGCTGATAAAATTTATACAAAAGTCACCAAGGGTCAAGCACTCGCAAAAGTATATTCTCCAGAAGTTTTAAAGGCCAAGGATGAGTATGTAAATTCTCTGCGCTATGGAAATAATAAGGGTATGATTCATAGTTCTAAAACAAAACTAAAACTTTTAAACATACCAAGTGCAGAAATAAAATCAATCAAAAAAAATAGAATTTTAACAACAATTGTATCTCCTGCAAGTGGCTACATTTTTAAAAAGAATATCAACAACAATTCTGCTTTTAATGCTAAAAAAGTACTCTTTGAGATTGTTAATCTTGATAATGTTTGGATAGAAGTAAATATTCATCAAGACCAATTAAAAGACCTTCAAACTATAGATACTTTTAGCTTAACTACTCCGGCATATGAGAGAACTTTTAAGGCAAAAAATTCTGGAATTTATCCTAATTTAGATTCTAAAGAAGAAAGCTTTACTCTTAGACTAGAAGTACAAAACACAGATACCTTACTCAAACCTGGAATGTATATAAGCGTGAAGATGAGTAAAAAATCACAAAATTACCTTACACTTCCAACAACTGCAGTAATCAGAAAAAATGGAATATTTTACGCTTTTGTAGTTGGCGAATACGAGGGAGAATACGAACCATTACAAATAGAAGTAGAAGTTCTAAACCCTGATATATACATAGTAACGGGTGGCTTAATCGCAGGTGATGAAGTAGTGAATAACGCTTTATTTATGATGGACAGTGACGCGCAAGTCAATGGCTTGTACTAATTTAATTTTACAAATGAGCAAAGCCCATTTATAAATCGCTCGCCGCTCAGGCTCTAAAGCTAACTCCTAATGGAGTAGAAGGAAACCAGTATGATTGAAAAAATAATAGACTTTAGTATAAAAAATAGATTCTTAGTTTTAATGGCAACATTATTTCTAACTTTTGCATCTGTTTGGGCACTAAAAAATACACCACTTGATGCGATTCCTGATCTCTCTCCTCCGCAGGTTATTGTACAACTTAACTGGGCTGGACAATCCCCTGAGATTATCGAAGACCAAGGTACATATCCCCTTGTTTCTCAGTTTTTAGCGATTGCTAATATTGAAACAGTTCG
>JAFLJZ010000115.1 GCA_022712775.1 Sulfurimonas sp. | reverse complement strand
CTCCTACTTATAAAGTATTATATAATTATATCAAAAAGTGTAACTGATTTGTGATAAATTAATAACAGAATTTAAGAGATAATACGTAAAATAACCAAAGGAATTAAAATGTATACAGTATATCTTGGAGGAGAAATTCACTCAAACTGGAGAGAAGAAATTGTAAGGGCTTGTAAAGAGTATGACATTAAATTTCTTACACCAGAATCAGAACATGCCAATAGTGATGATATAGGGAAGAATGTAGCGGGTGAACAGGGAAGTGATTTTTATAACGACCATGTAAGTGCAAAGATAAATTCTATGAGAAATCATACCTATCTCAAACAAGCAGATATAGTAGTTGTTAAGTTTGGAGAAAAATACAAGCAATGGAATGCGGCTTTTGATGCCGGGTATGCAACTGCACTCGGCAAAAAATTAATTGTAATTCATCCTCAAGATTTTATTCATGCGTTAAAAGAGATTGACGCAGCGGCATCAGCAGTTGTAAGCTCTCAATCACAGGTTGTTGAGGTACTCAAACATTTAGTCCGCTAAACCAAACTCAAACCAATCTTACCACTAGCATAATCAATAGAAACCACTTCAATTTGTGGAAGATATTGGTTAAGTGAGAGAATCTCCAAAGGATGTTTAATTCTTTTTGCACTCATCTTTGAAATATGAACAAGGCCATCATTTTTAAGACCAATATCTACAAAGGCTCCAAAGTCAACTATATTTCTTACGATTCCACTCACAAAGCTTCCCTCTTTGAGCATCTTAATATCAGAGAGTCCTTCTTTAAAAGGAATAGCTGGCAAGTCTTCTCTAGGATCAAACCCAGGCTTTTGTAACTCTCTAATAATATCTTGAAGCGTTTGTGTACCAACACCCAACTCTTTGGCAGTTTGGTGTATATCTATAGTATTTAAATCTAGATTCTGTAAATGGGAGGCTACTTTATAGCTTTCTGGATGTATGCCTGTGTTATCAAAAATATTATTAGAACCTTTAATCCGAATAAATCCGACAGCTTGCTCATACGCCTTTTTACCTAAACCCTTTACTTTTAAAAGTTGGCTTTTAGTTGTAAAATTGCCGTTTGTATCTCTGTAGTTAATAATATTTTTTGCTATTGTATTACCTATGCCTGCTACATGTGTAAGGAGTGCGCTAGAGGCCGAGTTGATATCTACTCCTACACGATTCACTATATCCATAGTTGTATCATCAAGCCTTTTTTTGAGGAGTTTTTGGTCAACATCGTGTTGGTATTGCCCAATACCAAGAGACTTAGGGTCTATCTTAACGAGGGTAGCCATAGGATCACGAAGTCTTTGTGCTATTGATATTGCCCCTCGTATTGTTACATCTAAAGTAGGATACTCATCTTGTGCTAGTTTAGACGCACTATATACAGAGGCTCCAGCTTCTGATACAACTGTATAGTTAAGATTTACATTCTCCTCAACATTGAGTCTTGCAAAAAACTCTTGCGTCTCTCTTGATGCCGTACCATTCCCTATTGCTACTCCTGTTATCTTGTACTTCTTTGAAAGAGAAAGTACTTTTGCTTTAGAAGAGTTATAATCTTCTTTTGGCTTAGTAGGGTAGATAACTGCATGTTCAAGATAATTTCCATTTTCATCAATAACCGCAAGTTTACATCCACTAACAAATGCAGGGTCAACGCCAAGAATTACTCGATTAATAACTGGTCTACTCATAAGAAGTTGACTTAAGTTTTTACCAAACAAAGATATAGCTGATAAATCTGCTTTTTCTTTTAGCCCAGAATGTACTTCTCGCTCAAGTGAAGGGTAGAGAAGTCGTTTAAAACCATCTTTGTAAGCTTGAAGAAGTAGGGTAGAAGAGTTTTGAGAAGATTTTGGAATCTTATATTGTTTAATGTTCTCAAAGACTCTGTCTGTATCTATAGTAATTTTAACACTTAACTCTTTTTCTTTTACTGCTCTCATAATAGCTAGGTATCTATGTGATGGAATATAGGCTACTTTTTCACTTTTATCTGCAAGATTTTTATAAGTACCCTCGTCTTTGAATGATTTTATTTTTTTAGTTTCAAGATTTCCGAATCTAAGGATTGTATTACGCACGGCTTCTCTTTCTCGAGGAAGTTCAGCATATCTCTCTGCCAATATATCTTGAGCACCTTTGATTGCATCGTCTACTGTTTTAATATCTTTTTTTAAGAATTTTGTAGCTTCTGCATTAAATTGTTCTCTTGTAAGTCTTGCACTTTGTAGTGTGTTTGCTAGTGGAGTAAGACCGTTTGCTATAGCTGTGGTTGCCCTTGTGTTCTTCTTCTCTTTAAATGGTCTGTATATGTCTTCTAGTATTCGAAGTGTGTCTGCTGATTCAATACTAGTTTTTAGAGCCTCTGTTAGAGTGGCTCGTTCTTGTATAAGACGAGAAACTTCTGCTTTTCTCTCTAAGAGTTTTTTACTACTAAGATATATAGTTTCAAATTCACGAAGCACTTCATCATCAGCTGCCCCTGTCATCTCTTTACGGTATCTTGCTATGAAGGGGATGGTTGAGCTTTCATCTAAAAGTTTAAGTATATTTTTTATGTACTCAGGTTTGAGGTTTGTTTTTTTAGCGAGTAGGGTAATTAGGATTTTCATTAAGTATATTCTTTTTGGAAGTATACTCTATGTTTAGATATTTTTTGTTCATTGAGAGTATTAGGTAATAAAACTCGCTATACTATAGGTCATACCAAATATTAAAAAATAGGATTATTAATGGCTAAAACAAACTACAGTTATGCAAAACATACACGTGAACTTGAAAAAGAGAAAAAAAAAGAAGAAAAGCGTAAGAAAAAATTAGCTCAAAAAAATGAAGAAACACAAGAAGAAGATACAACTTCTCCAGAGAAGTAATCGTTAGCTTTAAGCGTAAATTGTATACAATCTAAGCAGACTACAGGAATAACAAATTTAAATCAAAGGAAAAATGATGGCAAAAGGTAAAGACTCTCAAAAATCGGTAAAAAAAGCACCAACGAAATCTTTAAAAGAAAAGCGTAATGACAAAAAGCTGAAAAAAGCGCAAGGTTAGACAAAACTACAAAACCTCCGGTTTTATGACCGGAGTTAGTATACTTATTTTGATTCTTTTTCTATCTTTGCTACAAGGTAATTTGCTGTTGGAGTATCTACTGTATTTACATGTAAAACAATCCACTCAGGTGTTTTACGTACAAAGTTAGTAATCTTTTCTATATTTCCAGATCTTTTCCATTGCTTAGTTGCATAATCAAGGTCTGCTAAAAACATATCATGCGCTGTTTTGTGCATATCATAAGAAGGAAAATCATATTTTTCCATTAAGCGTTCTTCGCTTGCAAAATGTTCTTTGACATGTACAATATACTCTTCTATTTTTGCTATTAGTTCATCTGGTTCTGTTTTGTGTAGCTGATGTTTAGTCGCAAGTTTATCAATATCATTTAAAATTTTAATTTCACGCTCATGTGTCTCTTGCATTGAATCAAGACTCATGCAGTCTACTTGTTCGGCATATATTATTCCCATTGAAATTCCTTTTTAGACCCTCAAGGGGTACCTCGACAGTATAGTATAAAAATACAACTAGGAGGTAGATATAGATTAAAACATGAGGAGTTTTTTAACTATTACGGTTTTATAAAATAGATGCTAAATAAATGAGGGTGTTCTAAGAGGTAGATAGTAGATATTATGAGCGGAAAGATCCGCTCATGTGAAAAGATTACAGACCTGTAACGTTTTCTGCTTGAGGGCCTTTTTCGCCTTCACCAATTTCGAAAGTTACTTTTTGACCTTCGTTTAGTGAAACACGTCCGTGACCTGAGTTGTTAACTTGACGGAAATGTACGAATACATCTTTTCCACCATCTTCTTGTTCGATAAATCCGAAACCTTTGTCTTCGTTAAACCATTTAATTGTACCGTTTACTAATGTTCCCATTGTAATGCCTTTGTGTTTGAATGTACCTCATCTCTGAGGTAGTTTAAAATCTAATATAAAGTTTTCTTTTAGGTGGATCATACTGCATAACTAGAAGTCATCAATGTAAAGCATACTAAAGATGTAACTTAAATCATCTTTTATTAGTGAAAGTATAGCGAAATAAATTATTAAGTATCTTTATATATTGATTTATTTTGATTTTTCCCATATTTAAGGGTGTTTTTTTTCTTAAAAGTCAAATAAATACGTCTATAAGTATAATAAGATAGTGAAATTAAAGGACGCATCATGAAAAAAATTGAAAACTTTTTTAAAAAAAATAAAGAGTGGGTAGCACAAATGATAAAAAATGACCTGCATCAAACATAAATTGATAATTTTAGAGTGTAGTTCCCCTAGTTGTTCTTGAAGTTGATTTGTGAGTTATTTTGTCTTTTGGATACTAGCTAATCGTTTTTGCGAAGCACTTATTTATCTTTTAGTGCTTTAAACTCTCTAATTAGCTCTATTTGTCTCGCTGAGATGTATTTAAGCATAAGTTCTTTGTTCTTAAGACTTAGCTTAAGAACAAAGGCTACACTAGAATTATGCTCTTGTGCGGTTTCTTTAACAACTGTAGCTTTTGTGTTTATTACTAAAGGTTTATCCTCACAAATTAAAATCATATTTATAAGAACTTTATCATATTTGTGTAAAGCTGGTACCTTATCAAACTTTAATTGAACGGAATCAAATGAAATATCAACTATTTTTATGTCTACAGCAACTTCTTTTTTATTTATAGAAATATACACCTTGTGTTCTTTTTCTGGCTCTAGACGAATTGTTTTTCTTGTTGCAGGTGATGTTTGTGAGATATGTATATTTTCTAGTTCAACGGTTTGTTTTTCATAACTAATATTAGAGACTTTATTGCAAGCGATTGTGTAGGGTATTACTTCTGATGATATTAAAGATTTTCCCTCAATCTGTATAGCTTTTTGTTGTAGGAAGTCTGTTTTTAAAGATACGCTGTCTTTCTTAACATCTGTAATAAATGCATCATGTACAATAGTCAAACCTTTATAATAATTATACATATGGACTTTAACTTCATTTCTTTTAAGTAAAGCAAGTGATTTAAGAATGTTGTTTCTTTCCTCTTTTGGTGGCATTTTTTCGTTTATATCAGTATGGTTTTTACTTGAAAGCAGTTTTGTAATATCATCAAGTGAAATAATTGAGTAAGATTCCTCTTCTTCAATCTCATGATACTTTAGTATAAAGTGTCTAGTTTCATCATCTTTATTTTTTATTTGTACATGGTACTGTTTTTGGGTATCTTTAGAGACAATGTTTAGCCAGTCTCCAGTAGAAGTATTATACAAATACTCTTTATGATATAAAAAAAGATCTCCTAAATCTTTGTACCTTCTATTAAACTCATGAATACTCTCTACACCAAAGAATTCTAAAAATATATAATTAACTAAAATTGGAATATCATCTTTCATCATCATAATCATTGTTTTTCTATAATTAAAAAGGCTATGTATATATGTATAAAAGATTCTTCTATTTTTTTCATAATCTATTTGATTTATAGCTAGTTGTATAGCGTCTGATAGTTGATTGGGTTCAATTGGTTTTTCTAAAAATTTTGTAACACCTACATCTATAGCATCTAAGAAATTTTTCTTCTTATCTTCCATAGATAAGAGTATTATTTTTACCTCCGGATGTATCTCTTTCATATGTCTAGCTATTTTAAGCCAATCAAAATAGTATACATGGATATCAATGTCAATAATAATTACTTGTGGATGGTGTTCTTTAAATAGTTCTATACTGTTCTTGGCAAGGTTAGAAACATAGATGTTATTGAAAAATTCTTTTAATAAGTCAGTAACTTCGAGCCTAAATTCATCATCACTTTCAATATACAAAAGATTCATAACATAATCCTATATTTTAGATACGTATATAATAATATCATATTATTGTTTAAGGCTTAATCGTGAATAAGTATGGATCTAGCTTAAGTGTCAGTTAGTATTATTAGTCCTCTTCTTGCTGGACTTATTCTTTTTCTTCATTTCTTTAGTCTCTTTTGTTAGTAATGTAGCGGTAGGCATTTTAAATAATGAAGGAGCTTTACTAAACAACCATCTAAAAGTTTGTAGGAATAGTTCTCCAAAAATAAGGACTCCTAGTATTACCGTAATAGATTCTAAGATTTTGTCACCTTCATTTAAATATCTAATAGCTAGAAATATGCTTACAAGAATTGTTCCCCCATATAATAGCTTTCTCAGATAGTTATCAAATATTAAGCTGACGTATTCTTTATACTCTTGGGCATCCATTAGTGTTCCTTTGTATTTATTTGAGATAATATTTTTATGATAACTCCTTATCTATGCAAGGAAGACAGCAATAAAGAGAGATAAAATTATTCCTACTACTATACCAACATAGAGGTAAATTAGTTTGTCTACTTTAGAGTCTTTTTTTAGCTTTTCATATTTAACATGAAGAAAAAAATGTTCTAAGTTATTACTATCTTTAGCTAGTTCTTCTTCTAATATAGATTCTAGACCATACATCTGGGCATCCCCATGGGCAAATCTCATTTTACTTTGTTTCTTTTCTTCATCAGATCTTTGATTAACTACCTCTTCTCTCATTTACAGTCATCCTTTCTATGTATAATATTATTTCGCCAATTCTAATCAAGATTATGATGAAAAGACTAGCTTAACAATTTCTTGATTTACTTAAAGTCTATTTTGTGCTTTTTTATAAACTTACATGTCATCTCTTTTACCAACCGCAACAACAAAGACTTCTATTTTATCATCAATGATTTTGTAAACTATTCTAACTCTTTTATTCTCAACATACACTTTTTTGAAACCTGTTAAATTGTTGTTAGCTTTGTTTCCTAGCTCATTACCAATAAGAGGATCTTGTGAAATTTTTTGCAACTTCTTTAATACCAAAGCTGTTGTGCTATGACCTAATGCTTTTAAATCTTTTTTTACATCTTCATGAAACTCAATTGTATACATGCTAGTCTAGCTTATCTAAGTCTATGTCAAATGATTTAGCCATATCTTTCATGGGTATAGTTTTATAAGGTTTAGATGTTCTCTCTTGTACTATTTTATATATTTCTTGATGCTCAACTAATTCAAGTGCTTCACACATTCTCTCATAGTCATCTTTAGAAACTAGAACAGCCTCGACTTTATTATTTTTAAGTACTGCTATTTTATCAATAGTACTCTCTTTAATTTGGGATAAGTAGCTTCCAAATTTCTTGGCAAACTCTGATGATGGGATAAGTTCATTTATTGCATAAGTAACCATAATTTATTCCTTCTAGATATATTCCGTAATATTATACGGATATTATAGCATATCTTTGAGGTTAATTAGTTGTTTAAAATACAGACTTTCATAATTAATTGAATTTTATTCAATCTGTAATACTAAAGATGATTACGAGTAATTTTTATCAGAAGAAGAAATCCCATAGCTTCTTAATTCATTTCGTTCTTGAATAATCTTTTTTGCAATATCTGAATCCTTGAAGACAATATCAGCAGATTTGCATTTTGGGCAAATCATCTTCTTACTCAATAATCTAAAAGCACTATATCCTACAGCAATCAAAATAGAAGTACCTGCTGTTTGGGGAACAATTAAAAGCGAAAGAATCCAAACAGCTACTTCTATAAAAAATAAGCCTTGCTTTTTAAGCATTGGATTAATAGATGCTGTACATTTTGTGCAAAAATGAGTAGTTTTTATTTTTTTCCTATTCACTAAAAAATCCTGTTATTTTTAATCATTATCTTTTTTTGTCTAAATGCTTTAGGATGTATGCAACAACTTTAATTCCACAAAGCTTTATTCCCTTAGTTGAGGATACTTTTCCTTTTAACGTTTCAGAGATACCCTTGATAAGCATATCAGGTACTGAATCTAATTGAGACATCCTAATAGCTATATCTGCTTTCATATCATTTGAAAACATATTAAGTACATCTGCTGCTACATCACTATCCATATGGGCAAGTATTATTGCTATTGTTTGAGCATGTTCTTTATGGATTGCGTCAAAGAGTTGTTCTACTCCTACATTTGCTAAATACGTAAAATAATTAATAAATTGATTATAACATACAGTATTTCCGCTTGTCATTAATTAGGTTTGAGAGTGTTAGCTCACCGAATACCTTATTCTATGAGATCTATTTATCTAAGAATCTACTTAGTAAGATTAGATTAATATAATAATTTCTTACAATCTTTTCGCTGTAGAGTTGGGATTTTTCTACAATCTAATATTGCATAAATAAAAATGACATCATCTTCAATTTTATAATATATTGAAGATGGGAAGCGTTTTGATGTGGCTACACTTATTCATACTTAGAGATTTGAAAATTCTAAGATAAAATATCAATATGAATAAGGAAGAAAAGTGATGATGACGGGGTGCCCCTTGAGGGTAGAAACAGTAAATATGCGAAAGAATTTAGAGATTGCCCTGAAAGAAATGCCCTTGTGGTGCAAGTATTCAACTTGCAATAAATTCAGATAAATCAACAGCAAAGATAGCAGTAGATTTGAATGTAAATGAGAAGACCCTTTATAAAAAGAAAGCTTTGAAGATGAAGCGAAAAGACTTCGTAAAGAGAACAAGGTACTAAAACAGGAACGTGACATACTAAAAAAGGCTACAGCGTACTTCGCAAAAGAAACTCTATAAAGTACGCATGGATCCAAGAGAATAAATATCACTTTAATGTTAGCAATATGTGTAAAATTATCAAAGTCGATTTATCCAGTTATTATCACTGGGTAAGGAACGGCGCAGTAGTTCATAAAGTTGATGAAAAGCTCAATGAACTAATCCAGATAGCTTTTATACAAGGTCGGAAAAACTACGGCACAAGACGCATTAAAGATAAGCTAGAGCAACTTTATGGTCTCATCCTCTCAAGACGTAAAATAGGGATTATCATGAAAGAATTAGGTCTTGTTGCTAAATCTAAAAAGAGATATAAAATCAATACTACTGATTCTAAGCATAATTTACCAATAGCACCAAATCTATTAAATAGAGATTTTTATGCTTCACAAGCTGATGAAAAATATGTTGGAGATATTACTTATATACCAACGAATGAAGGCTGGTTATACCTAGCCACTGTCATCGATCTATATTCTCGAAAGATTGTTGGCTGGTCAATGGATGATACAATGAAAGTATCTCTTGTAAATGATGCTTTGAATATGGCAATTATAACTAGAAAACCTGCCAAAGGTCTCCTTTGGCACACAGATAGAGGAAGTCAATACGCATCTTATGCTCATAAAGATTTATTACAAAAACACGGAATCACTCAAAGTATGTCAAGAAAAGGAAACTGTTGGGATAATGCAGTAGCTGAGAGTTTTTTTCACACATTAAAAACTGAATTAGTATATCATGAAGTTTATGAAACTAGAGCTCAGGCTAATCAGAGTATTTTTGAGTACATTGAAGTTTTTTATAACCGCGAGAGGATTCATAGTACAAATAATAATTTGTCGCCTGTTGAGTATGAAAATCAAATGATGTTACTAAATGAAATAGCTGCTTAGAGATTTGATTGATTAGTATGATATATGGTTGACACATCTGTTTTCCATTCTCAGCATAATCAAAAACATTAAACCCTAGTTGTTCTTTAGATAAATAGTCTTTATAGTGCTTATCTATAGTTCCAATGCGTACTGTTTGAAACTCCCCGTAAGTTAAACTTACAAGAAGTAATAATAGGGTAATAATTTTCAAAGATAATCTTTTATGGGACTAAAGTTTCAATATCAACCAATTCAACACGATCGCAATCTTTTTTTAGTAATTTTTTATTTACAGCATCTTCTTCGGCTAAAACAAGTAAATCTGCATAGTCATCTTTTTCAACTTCAAAGTTATGTATATCTTTAACAGTTTCAATTTTTATAGAGTTTTCTTTTGATGTTGCGAGCAAGGTTATATTTCTTAAGCCCTTTGCATATTCACTTTTTATCACTTTAGCTATTTTCTCATTAGCCAGTAAATCTTGTAATGAAATCTCTTTATCAACATCGACTTTACATAATACTTTGTAACTAACCATTATTTTCCCATTCATGTGTAATATCCTTCTAGATTATTCAAGTATTATTTTACCCTCATTTACGGTTTTTAGTGGGTTTTATGACAAATTGAAATGCTTTATTGCTAGAATCCTCTGAACTGTTCATGTACTAATGCCCTCTGCCCTACTTTTAAGGCTATATCTAGTTCTTTGATTAGTTTTTCTTTATCTTTTGGCAATGTCCCTGAGAGATGCAATGCATTCGATGCATGGTTAGATCTAAATATTATTTTATTTGTTGGGTTTAGTAATTCCAAGAATTTCTTTTGTTCTTCTAGTATTTGAATATCATCTATAGGAGTATAGTCACTAAAGTACTTATAAAAATTTTCTTTATTTTCTTCTTCTAGACCTAATTGTAATGTTGAAAGGTAATTAACTTTTGTAGCATTTATTACTTTTGCTGTTTCTTTTATATGTTCTATTGAATAGAGTTCCCCACCTATTCCCAATATGACTGTAGCTGATATCTTTATCCCAGAATCTGTTGCACGGTTCAGAGATTCAATTATTTCACCTTGCCCCACTCCTTTCGTGATTCTTTTTAACAGTAAATTACTTCCTGATTCGATTCCATAATAAAGTAAAGTGAGTTTCTTCTCTTTGAGTAACTGTAGTTCTTTTTTTGATTTTTCTAAAATATTTTGAGTTGAAGCATAGGATGATACTCTTCCTAGTTTAGGAAATGCACTTTGTAAATACTGAAGTATCTTTAACTAGTGTTGCGTAGGTAATGCTAAGGCATCACCATCAGCTAGAAATACTTTGCGAGTGTCTGAGTATACTTTTGCTATTTCATTAATGTCTTGGTATACATCTTTGAGTTCTCTTATTTGATATTTTTTACTTTTATACATAGAACAGAAGCTACAGTTATTGTAGCTACATCCAAGTGTTACTTGGATTATTATGTTGTTGGCTTCTGCTGGTGGTCTATAAAGTGGGTAGTTGTAGTTTATTATTTTAACTTCTCTGCAACAAGTTGATTCACCACTTTAGGATTTGCTTTTCCACCGGTAGCTTTTAGAACTTGTCCAACAAAGAAACCTAGAAGTTTGGTATTACCTGCTTTAAACTTAGTAACGTTATCAGGATTCTTTGCAATCACCTCATCAATAATTGGCGAGATTACAGCAGGGTCACTTATTTGAACAAGACCTTTGGCTTCAACTATTTTTGCAGGATTTTCTCCAGACTTTGCCATCTCTTCAAATACTTGTTTAGCAATTTTATTTGAGATAGTTTTATCATCAATCAGTTTAACAAGCTCCGCTATTTGACTCGGAGTGTATTTTAACGCTTCTACTTGCTTTTCTTTTAACTCTCTAGCTACCTCACCTACTACAATGTTAGCTAAATTTACAGGACTGTTTAGTACAGCTAAAGCATCTTCAAAAAATGACGATAGGTTCTCATCACGCGCTAGAGTATTCGCTACTTCACTGTTTAGTTTAAGTTCAGTGTATTTATTAAACAATGCCGTTTGAGCTTCACTCATAGCTACAACTTCACCATCTACTTGTACTTTCTTCTCTTGCGTCTTAGGTGTTGCTACTTTTGTTTTTTTACCCCAACTGTCTTTAAGCCCAACGATTTTATTAAACACTGGTTTTTCATCCGTATAATCAATAGGATCAGCATAAAAGTACCCTTGTCTTTCAAACTGGAATCGTTCATCAGGTTTGTCCGTTATAACAGCAGGCTCAATAAGAGCATTTTTAATCACTTTAAGAGAATCAGGATTAATATCTTCTACTCCCTCAGGTGCTTCACTAGAAAACAATCTATCATAAAGTCTTACTTCAACTGTTCTAGCCTCTTTAGCGTCTACCCACTGAATCGCACTTTTAACCTTGATACCACTAGTATCTGAGCCACTCTTAGAATCAGCGTTATATTCTGCTTTTATCTCTGTAATATTCCCATTAGAATCTTTAACAACTTCCTTACACGTAATGATATAAGCATGTTTAAGACGTACAGGTTGCTCAGGAGTTAAACGAAAATAACCTTTTGGAGGGTTTTCCATAAAGTCATCACGTTCAATATAAATCTCTTTTGAGAAAGGTAACGCTCTGCTACCCTCTTTAGGCACATCTTCAGGGTAGTAAGAAGCATCAATAATTTCAGAACCATCATAATTTGTAATCGTTACTTTGAGTGGCTCAAGCACACACATAACACGTGGTACTTTTTTATTTAAATCATCACGTATACAAAACTCAAGCTGTGAAACATCAACCATTGAGTTTGCTTTTGCAACACCTACTGAATCACAAAACTGTAAAATAGATTCTGGTGTATACCCTTTTCTTTTGTATCCGGCAATCGTTGGAAGACGAGGGTCATCCCAACCGTCTACCTGTCCACCTTTAACTAATTCTAAAAGCTTTCTTTTACTCATAACTGTGTAGTTGATTCCTAAACGTGCAAACTCATGCTGGTAAGGACGAGCAGGTGTAAAACCGAGAGTATCGAGTACCCAATTATAAACATCACGATTGTTTTCAAATTCAAGTGTACAAATAGAATGAGAAACACCTTCAATATAGTCAGATAAACAGTGAGCGAAGTCATACATTGGATAAATCGCCCACTCATTCCCTGTTCTATAATGATGAACATTTCTGATTCTATAAAGGAGAGGGTCTCGCATTTTCATATTTGCTGCAGACATATCAATCTTAGCTCTTAGTACGTGTTCCCCATCTTTAAACTCACCCTTTTTCATTCTTTCAAATAGGTCTAAATTTTCTTCAATACTACGCTGAGCATACTTACTACGTTTTCCTGCCTCTTTCACAGTCCCACGAAGGGAGCGCATCTCTTCTTCATCTGTACTGTCAACATAAGCTTTACCCATTTGAATAAGCTCTATAGCATAGTCATATATCTTATGAAAATAATCAGAAGTAAAATGTACATTATTATCAAAGTCATATCCAAGCCACTCTACAGCATCTTTAAGAGCTTCGACGTATTTTGTATCTTCTTTAGTTGGATTCGTATCATCCATTCTAAGGTTACAGTGACCATTATAGTCACGAGCAATACCAAAGTTGATAAAGATAGACTTAGCATGTCCAATGTGAGGGAACCCGTTAGGCTCTGGAGGGAATCGTGTTACAACCTCTTTATACTTGCCTGACTTCAAGTCTTCTTCAACTATTGTACGTAAAAAATTTTTGCTCTCACTCATTATGATTACGCCTTTTGATCTGGGTTAAGACTAGCTACAAAATCTTTAGCTTCTTGTGCATGTTCTCGCTCCGGTGGCACTATAAACGCAGGTTCAAGTATTGTAGCTTCTGCAGCATCTATAATGGAGTTTTCATAAGCAAATACAATTAAACTTCTATAAGAAAATACCAAAGTTTTGTACTCTGCATCGTCTTTAGAAAGGCAAGCATAACTTGATTGGTTTCCTGCAAAAGTAGTGTTACCATTTGCAAGCTTAGTCTCCGTATCCATACTTAATTTATCTAATTGTAGTGAATATTTTTCACCCCACTCTTTTACTCTATCAAACAATATACTTTCTGTCATGCTATTCCTTTGTTCTATTAAATCGTATTGTAATATAAAAACACTATTACACTAATTAAGTGAACATCTGAAGTGCTTTATTATCCAAAATACGATAAAATTCGACAAAATAATATTTAGGAAGATTCATGCTCAGATTTGCATCCAGTCCAACTGGTGATATGCACATTGGTAACCTTAGAGTTGCCCTATTTAATCACATTACTGCAAAACAAAAAAAAGAAGATTTAATTATTAGAATTGAAGATACAGACAAAGAAAAAAATATAGAAGATAAAGACAAAGAGATATTAGACATCTTAGGCTTGTTTGGTATTGAATACTCTCAAGTGATTTATCAAAGTGAAAGCGTTCGGTTTCATACAGCTATGGCTTTACAGTTGATGCATGAGAAAAAAGCTTTTTCTTGTTTTTGTTCCCCCGAATGGCTTGAAGGTAAGCGTGAAGAGGCAAAAGTAAATAAAGAACCGTACAGATATGATGACGCTTGCGCTAATCTTCCTGCCGAACTTGTTATTGATAATACAAGTCCCTTTACTATACGTATAACGAAGCCTACAGAGGATATAACTGTAACAGATAAAATCCAAGGTGAAATGACTTTTAAATCTAAAGACGTAGATAGTTTTGTAATTATGACAGAAGATAAAACTCCTACGCATGATTTTTCTTGTGCAGTAGATGATATGCTAAGTGATATTTCTCTAGTAATTCGCGATGAAGAACATATACACAACACTTCTAAGCAAGAGCATATAAGAAACTCTTTAGCCTATGAGAAAAAAGTAGAGTATGCACATCTTCCAACTATTTCAAATGCTGAGGATTGGAGTGTTAAGTTCTTATTAGAAGAAGGTTTCTTACCAGAAGTTATATCAAATTATTTAATATCAATAGAAAATAAGCCTCCCAAAGAGATTTTTACACTTAGAGATTCTATGGAATGGTTAGATTTATCGAAAGTATCTAAGTCTCCGGCTCTCTTTGATATTGCGATGCTTCGTCATATTAACCGTGAGCATTTAGTATTACTTGATAACAAAGAATTGTCTCGTTATGTTGGTTTTGCGGATGAAGAAATCGGTGCATTAGCAAAGATTTATCTCCAAGAAGTGAGTACGACAAAAGAGCTTAAAAGTAAAATAGGGGCTATATTTGCTCCAAAAGAGATTCCTGAAGAATTTACTGAACAATCAGCTCTTATGATTGCAACTATTAAATCTGCACCCTATTTTGAAAAGTACGGTGACTTTGAAAACTACATCATAAAAGAAACAGGGCTTAAGGGTCAAAACTTCTCTAAACCTTTGCGTTACATACTTACTGGTGCTAGTCATGGTCCAGAGATTGCAGAAATTTATAAGTATTTAAAAAACTATATTGGGGAGATTGTTAAATGAGTGATTTAGGTATATTGGTATTAAAGTTAGGCGGTTTATTTACTGGAATTATTGAAATATATATATGGGTAATAATTATTGCAGCACTTTTAAGTTTTGTGAATCCCGACCCGCATAACCCTGTTGTTCAGTTTCTTTATAGAATCACAAACCCTGCTTACGCTTTTGTAAGAAAATTTATACGTACTAATTTTAATGGGCTTGATTTAGCACCATTAATTATTATAATTACTTTACAGGTGATAGTTATCTTTAGTGGATATATTTTTGCTTCAATCGCCCGTGTACTTTAATATATGAATAAAATCCTCCTTTCTCTTCCTCTTATTTTTGCATTCTCAAACGCAGAGATAAGCTTTAGTGACATAGAAACAAAACCCTCAGGTCGTTCGAAAAACTTTATGATTTGGCAGTACTTAAAACAAGATATTTCCGCAAAACAAGCCGATAAAGCCTATGCTTTAGTGGAAGGAAATATTTATAAAGTTAAAAAAGCATATTTGAAAAAATCAAAAAATAAAGTTTTATTACGAGAAGCAGAATGCAGAGGAAGAAAAGATTTACTCTCTATTAGTGAAAAAGACTGTTTTTTATTAGCTATGAATCCCTATAAAACATTAAATATGGATGATGATTCAAGGCAAAAGCTTTTAAAAAAACTAGATTCTAAAGCCGCAAGAGATTCTTTGAAAATTCAAGCAGAATCATACACTGAAAGTGCCTATATCCTTTATAGTTCCAACACTATACTCGATATGTATATTCGAACTACATCACATCATAGAAGAAATAATCTTAATATTCATTTATCGAAAGAGTTTTTAAATCATATCTTTTCTAAAGAAGCATCTTCATGGAAGAAGTTTACACTCATCAAAAAAATTGTTAATGATAACAGGTTAGATAAACTTCAAGTTGCTTTATTAAATTTTGATGGAACAAATGTTGGTTCTGATTCTAACTTTCTTTTAGCACTTAATCATCTTCGTTATAAACAACCAAAGCGAGCAGTAGAGCATTTACAGCTCTCTAAGCAAGTGGCATCTCGAAAAATAAATGTTGATAAAAGTATCTTTTGGATGTATCAAGCAAGTAAAAATAAAACGTATTTAGATGAACTGAGCTCAAGTGATGATATAAACATATATTCTCTTTATGCAAAAGAAAAACTAGGTTTAGAGGTTTTAAATTATTTTTCTTATGTAGAAGTTACAGATGAAAAGAGTAAAAAGAACATTTGTGATCCTTTTGTGTGGAATGCAATTGTAAAAGAGATTAAAAACACTCCAAAAGAAGAGCTTCTTAATCTAGCGGAGAAATACAAGCAAAAAGATATGGCATCTGTTCAGTCATACATTTTAGAAAAAGCAAATAACTTTAAACTTGCTGGGTATATTATGCCTTATAACGAGTATTTAACAGAAATCTCAAATGATGAAAAAGCTTTAGTATACGCACTTATGCGTCAAGAAAGTAATCTAATTCCATCTGCACTTTCTCGCTCTTTTGCTCTTGGCTTAATGCAAATTATGCCCTTTGTAACAGATGATTTAAGTAAAAGAATGAAAAATCCTATTACTTGTTACAACGATATGTTTATTCCTGAGTACAATATTAAATACGCACTTAAGCATCTAAAATGGTTAAGAAAAACATACTATCACCCTCTTTTTATTGCCTATTCTTACAATGGTGGTTTAGGGTATTTTAAAAAGCATCTTCTAGCTGGAACCTTTACAAAGGGAAGCTATGAGCCATATTTAAGTATGGAGCTGATGTCAAATAAAGAAAGTAGAGAGTATGGGAAGAGAGTTTTGTCAAACTATATAATGTATAAAAAAATCCTCGGTGAAGAAGTTTCTATTGTTGATCTTTTAAGTAGTTTAACGGACCCGATGAAAACGGACCGCTATCGATCTTCAAAATAAGCTGATTGCTATTGTTATTTTCATCATTTTTGAATGAAACAAGGTAATCATTTCTCCAGTCATTTTCTATAGATAAAAGCTTTTTGTATTTATTGTTTTTATCTAGTATTACAATATCCTGAAGAACTTGTTCATTAAGTGTTACGCTAAAATTTTGGTCTTGTGTTTTTAAATACATAGAAATATAAAATATATTTGTGTTTTTATCGATATTTTTATAAATATTGTTTAAGTAAATTGCTGAAAACACACCTTCTACTTTATCTGAAGAGACTATTTTCCAACTTAAAGTATTTTCTATCGCCATTTCTTGTTCTGTTGTGATATTTAACTCACTAAAGGCGTTTCTTGTAGTACAACCTGTAAATAAAAAAACTATAGCTAAGCTTGTTAAAAAATATTTCATATCTATTCCTCGTAAAATTATAAAAAGAATTATAGCTTATTAAACAAGTTTTTAACGATGATTTTGTATAATCAATTAAATTTTACATGAGAGTATATAATTGAGCAAAAGATTAGCCATCGCATTTACGGGACCATCAAATAGTGGTAAAACAACCCTTATACTAAAGGTTGCACGAAAACTGATTAATGAGTATGATAAAAAGGTAGCTATAGTCAAACATGATCCGGGTGATAAAGCCAGATTTGATGTGGAAGGAAAAGATAGCTATAAGTTTTCTAGTACGGGTGCAGAGGTTATTGTCACCTCTCCAAGTAGGACAACTTACTTTTCTAGAAAAAGTGAAGACCTTGATGAAATGATTAGACTTTTTGATGATTTTGATATTTTACTAGTTGAGGGTTTAAAAAATCTTCCGCTTCCTAGAATCAGTATATTTAGAAATTCACTTGATAGTGATTATTTCCCATATATGAATGCTTTAGCGATAGATACAACTATTAATCTAGAAGAATATCAACTACCTAAAGATGTTGATGTTTTAGACCTAAATAATCCAGATGAAGTGATTTCATGGATATTAAAAAATGCAAAGGAAGTGTAGTATCTCCTCATAAATAAACCCATTTTTTAGAAGTTTAAAAAGAGGGCTAATACAAGGCAAATACTCGCAGAACTAGCTAGTCTAATTCAAGAGTTTTTAACGAAGTAGTAGCCCTCTTTTTAATCTTCCCGAAGGGCGATAAGTAAATATCCCTATTACTTCGTTAGATTTTCTTGAGCTATATTTATAGCCCTGCAAAAATCTGCCTTGTACTAGAAATATTTACTTGTCGCTAAAAAATGGGTTTATTTATGAGGAGATACTAGGGTGAGAGATATATTTGACGCAATTCAAAGAAGTGCCATACGAATTAAAGATGCAATCGATGTAAAAGATATAGGCTATTCACAAAAAGAAAATAGCTCGGGAGAAACACAGCTTCAACTTGATATTCAATGTGATATGATCATTGAAGAAGAGTTTTCAAAAGTTACATCTATAAATACGATTGCAAGTGAAGAAAAAGAGTATGAAGATCAATTTCACCCAGATGGAAAGTATTTCATCGCTTATGATCCACTTGATGGTTCATCACTTGTAGATGTAAACCTAAGTGTTGGTTCTATCTTTGGAATATATGAGAATCAATTTGGAACTGCGCACATGGTAGCTTCATGTTATGTGGTATACGGTCCTCGTGTTGAGATGGTATTTGCAGAAAACAAAACAAAACTTTATCTTCTTCAAGCTGGTGAATTTGAATTTGTTAAAGAGATTCGTCTGGGTGAAAAAGGTAAATTAATGGCTCCGGGTGGGACACAACAGAATTGGGCACCGTATCATAAAGAAATGATAGATGGTTTCTTTAAAGAAGGCTATCGTTTACGCTATTCAGGTGGAATGGTTCCTGACCTTCATCAGCTTCTGCTTAAAGGTGGTGGATTATTTTCATATCCAGCTACAAGCGATAAGCCAGAAGGTAAACTACGTCGTCTATTTGAAGTATTTCCATTTGCATTTATTTTTGAAAAATGTGGTGGTGGGGCAATCGACGGTAAAAACGACCTTATGACATTAGGTCATGCACATATTCACGATACGGCAGTTTGTTTCTTTGGTTCAAACTATGAAATTACAAGAGTAAAAGAAGTTTATGCAAGAAATAGCTAAAAGCAAAGACAAATTTGAACAGCATCTTGATGAGATGCTGATTAAACTCCAAGCTTGTCAAGTCCAAAAAGCTTTAAAGAGCTGTAGTGATTGCGAGCACTATCTATCTTGTGAACTAAGAACTGACTATATCAAGTCAGTATACAACAGTATGTCTAAGGGCGATACTGGCGGTTTTGAATTCTAAACAATTAAGGATAATTATTAAATGAGTAAATATATAACAACACCTATATACTATGTTAATGGCGAGGCTCACATCGGGCATGCTTACACTACTTTTATTGCCGATACTATGACTAGATATGAGAAGTTAAAAGGTGAAGATACTTACTTTTTAACTGGAACTGATGAACATGGTCAAAAGATAGAAGAATCAGCACAAAAGAATGGAAAACCTACGCAAGAATTTGCTGATGAAATTTCTGCTACATTTAAAAATCTTTGGGATGAATTTGAAATATGTTATGACAAGTTTATCAGAACGACAGATGCAGATCACAAAAAAG